>JBBRGJ010000126.1:0-9480 GCA_038240835.1 Bacteroidales bacterium
AATTCCCATTATTTTTGAAATATCATTCACATTCCACTGCTTAGCTTGGCGAATTATATAAAGCGATTGTTGAGTAAACTCAGGAGTTGTATGTGAAAATTGATTTTCGAATGGCGAAAAATCAATTGTTTTTGAAGGAGACAAGATTGCTAACATAGAAATAATTTCAACTTAGAACACAGAATCATCCAAAATGTTTATTTTTTCTTGAAAAAACGGGACATAAAGCAACAATCGGGCAAAAAAAAATTGGCCATTATAGCCGATTTTTCGAGGAAATAAAACCTAAAAAACAATTTACTTTAAACTAAACTTGAATGGGACAATAAATTTTTGACGTACAATTTTCCCATGAAAATTACCCGGTTTCCAAGAAGGCATTTTACTAATTACTCTCATCGCTTCGTTGTCTAGCCCCGGCGAGAGTGGTCTTTCAATACCAATCCTAGAAACAGTGCCATTTTTCTCAATCACAAAACTAACAAAAGTAGTTCCTTCAATTCCAAAATTTCTTTCATCGGTAGGATAAGTAATATTTTTTGAAAAAAATCGAAGCATTTCGGATTCCCCACCAGGAAACTCTGCGTTAAAATCAACCACCACATGAATTACATCGGTAATGTCTTTTTTAGATTCTTCCGGAGTATCCACGATTTTATTATACTCAGAACCTCCATTAATTACATCATCAAGGCCAAACTCAAAAGGATTAGAATCTACTTCAATTGAATTATTTGGGATTAATTTAAGCGTAGTATTATTAGTAATTGCTTCAACAGGTTCTGGTTTGGGTCTAGTAATTGGTATTGCAACAATATCAATTCCTCCATCATAAGTGACAATTTCTAATTTCACCTCTTTTTCGGTGTTTTTCCATTCGAAAGCAAATAAAGTGGAGGCGAGGGCGAGCACTAGTCCAAATTTGAAAAACAAAGATTTACTGCGCTCAAGGTCTACTTTTACATTTTTTTTGGGTTCCATGACTTTACATTTTTTAGGTTATATACTAATGAATATTTAAAATGTAGTCATGTTCCATTCAAAAAAAATAAGTTAAACTTTTAATTATAATAGTTAAACGAACATATTGTTAAGAAATTGTACTCTGTGGCAAAAAAAATGGGAATTTTACTTCCCACCTTAATATTTTATCTTTAAAATCTACGAATCATGGTTCATAAAACCTTGATCATCAATGACTTTTAACCATAATTTCGAAAAGTGAACATTGTCATTTTTTGCATAACGTTTGTGAGCAAATATCTGGGCTAAATTCTCAGTCTCATTCAATTTTACTAAATCAATGGAAGAGGATAGATTTTCTTTTTCGGCAAATAACCGATCAATATCAGCAACGTTGTAATCGGTATAAACTTCGTGATGAACCACTGCTTCCATGGGCAATCTATCTGTTAATTCGGGCATATCCTCTGCATATCCAATGGAAATTGTGGTAATAGGAACCACTCCTTTGGGAAGTTTAAGTACATCAATAATTTTATCGGCATTGTAAGTAGTAGTCCCAAGGTAACAAATTCCCAAGCCCAATGCTTCAGCCGCAACACATGCATTTTGAGCAGCAATTACGGCATCAATCATAGCCCACGAAAACGACTGAAAATTATCGTAACCTGGCGTTGCATTCCGTTGTTCGCACCATTTATTAAAACGGTTAACATCTGCACAAAAGGTCATTAAAACGGGAGCTTCTGTCACCATCTTTTGATTAAAATGAGTCGGTGCAAGTTGCTCTTTCATCGAGGCATCTTGGGTGACAATGATACTATAAAGTTGCATATTCCCAGTATTAGAGCCACGAATAGCAGCTTCTAAAATAGTATTTAAATCCTCTGGAGAGACCAGTGTATTTTTATATTTTCTTATTGTTCTGTGTTGAAGTAGCGTTTGAATTGTATCCATATTTTAGTTAATTGATTACATTAAATTGATCATTTTCAGCAGGTTTGTAGAACTTCTTTCCTTCGATATTAAAACCATATACACTTTCGGATTCAGGATAAACTAGTCGTACATATTTGGTAAAGATATAATCCACAATCTGCTGAGCATTCTTTGCACCACTTAATGTGGTTAATTTCAGAACATCCTCTTTCGTGAGATCTGTCCGTGAGTATCGAAACTCATATTTTCCATCTAAAGTTTCGAAGAAACGTCCCTTTACTTCGTCGCTGACAGTATGTTGTCCATACACAAGGTTGAATGGCGTTGTATCGTTTTCAGATTTAAACACTTCAAACCAAGTATTGATAGATAAAACTTCTATTTCCATATCCTTATACAACTCTTCTTCGCCTCTCATCTCTTTGGAGAAATCTACTTTTTGTTTATCCTCTTCCAACTGAATTTGTGCGACTCTAAAAATCCATTTTTCACCCGATTGTTTTACAAACTCATCTACTTGCTTGTCGGTGTAAATTTTTAAATTGGTTTTTTTGAGTTGCTCCACAATCGACTTATAATAAGATTCTAAAATCAATGAATCACCCACAGAATCTAAAAACTTGGTTTGATGTTTCCAGACTGTATCTTTTAATTCGGGGGATAAATCGGAGTATTGAGGGTATAATTTCTGAATCACAGCACTCACTTTTTGCAAATGAGAAGATCCCACAATCAACACAGAGACCGAGTCGCTATGTTTTTCGAAATCCTTACTTAGTTGGTTCTCAACTGTACACGAAGTTAAAAACAGAAATACCACAAACAATGTAGAAAGTTTCACAAATTTATAAAGCAACTGTTTCATAACGACACATTTTAATTTTTAAAAAAAAGCAGAGAAGAGACAACAAATATTGCACCAAAACATCAATTAAAGCAATTAATTAAGAGCAACTCGCTGAACTATTTTTCTCTTTAAATTTAAGTGCAAATGATTTTCCGAATTCTATAAAAAGAGGAAAGTCTTTGGGTTGAGGACGGAATTTTACAAAGCAAGCACTTCCAAAATAATCGAGTTTTAGGTTTTCGATGTTAGAGACAAGGAATTTTTCAGCCTCTCCACTCCAGCCATAAGAGCCAAACGCAGATGCTAATTTTCCTTTTTCGCGCAATGGAGACATCAGTGCAAAGCAAGTATACATTTGTGGTAACATATTTTGATTGATTGTTGGGCTACCCAAAAGAAAGGCATTGGAGTTTTCCAATTTTTCGGACAACGTTCCAGCATCCATTTTTTCGATATCACATAAATCAACCACAAGTCCGTCTACCGAATTAATTCCTTCCACAATTTTCTCAGCAAGTTCTTTGGTATATCCATAAGCAGAAACATAACCGACAAAAATTCTATTTTTTTCTGGTTTTTCTAAATACTCTAAGCTGTATTTTTTGGAAAGGTCCACGCAGCGTTTCCAATTAGTTGATAATATTGGGCCATGTCCGGTGCAGATTGTTTTAATTTCCAATAACTCAATTTTTTCAATAGCTTTTAGAAAGAATTTGCTAAAGGGTTTCAATATTACATCAAAATAATATTTAAATGCTTCGTCGTAATTTCCAACTTTGTCGTCGAACATCTCTGGGTGACAAAAGTGAGCCCCAAAAGAGTCGCAGGTAAAAAGAATTTTCTCTTCTTGCAAGTAGGTATAAATAGAATCAGGCCAATGCAAATTGGGAGCACCAATCACCGAAAGTTTCTTATTTCCCAAATTGATTACATCCCCATCTTTAACCACCATATTTGGAAAATCGTCTCCAATTTGGTCTTTCAAATATCGGATTGCATTTCCACTTCCCACTACCACGGCGTCTGGAGCAATGGCTAATAATTTTCGCACACTGCCCGAATGATCAGGTTCGGTATGATTTACTACGATAAATTTAATTCTGGAAGGATCTATGGCAGCTCTAATTTTGGCTTCATAAACATCCCAAAATTTTTCTTTAGCTGTTTCGATGATTGCAGGATAATCAGCATCAATAACATAAGAATTGTAAGTAGTACCAAATTCGGTCTCCATCACAATATCAAAAGTACGAATATCAGCATCGAGGATTCCTACCCATTTTACAGAATCAGAAACAGTTAAAACTTGCTTATTGCTCATTGGTCTATATTTTTTTATAATTTTGCAACAAAGATAAGGAAAAATTGGTTTTTCTACAATCAAAAAAATCGATATCGAATTAAAGAATATTTATCAACAAATAATTTTACAAAATGATAACTCGAGATGAGGCATTGACGATACTAAACCAACACGTTTCGAGTGTGGCAATGATTAAACATTCCATTGCTTCTGAAGCTGTATTGCGAGCAATTGCTGTCCACTTAAAAGAAGACGAAGTGGCTTGGGCATTAGCCGGACTTTTACACGATGTGGATGTAGAACTTACTCATGGCGATGCAAAAACTCATGGGACACTCACACCCCAATTATTATCATCATTTGACATTCCTACCGAGGTAATTGAAGCCATTGTGATGCACAACGAAGATGCAGCTACACGATTAAGGGCCAGTAAGTTAGAACATGCATTAGCGGCTGGAGAGACCATTACTGGACTAATCATGGCCACTGCATTTGTTTATCCCGATCGGAAATTAGCATCTGTAAAAACAAAATCAATTACAAAACGGATGCGAGAGAAAAATTTTGCAGCATCCGTGAAACGGGAAAACATCTTAGAATGCGAAGAAATTGGCATTCCGATAGATCAGTTTGCGCAGCTATCGCTCACTGCAATGTCCGAAATTGCATCAGATTTAGGATTGTAAATTTGTCAAACATTACAAATTTGCAAAAATCATTTTCTTTAGTACAACCGATAAAGAAAGAATATAGTCTACTCTTTTGATGAATGCAATTCTGATTTTTTGGCACGATATTTTATTGAAAGCATCTCGGTCAATTAAAAAAAAAATCGAAATTGACTTTATTGTTAAAAAAAAAGTTTAAATTTGCAACAACGAATCATTTAAAATCTTACAAAAATGAAAAAAATCACTTCCATCCTAATGCTAACCATTGTTTTTCTAGCATTTAGCGCACAGGCACAAAACACTCCAGCAGTTTCCAAACCTAATCCAAAAGCACCAGTTATTAAATTTGAAAAAGTTATACATGATTATGGCACTATTCAACAAAGTGCAAATGGTGACTGCGAATTTAAGTTCAAAAACACTGGAAAAGAGCCATTAGTTTTATCAAACGTAATCACTTCATGTGGATGTACCACACCTAGCTGGCCAAAAGAGCCAATTATGGCTGGTAAAACTGGAGTCATTAAAGTTCATTACGACACCAATAGAATGGGTGCAATCAGCAAGACAGTAACTGTGTTGTCAAACGCCACTGAAGACAGAGTTGTATTGACAATTAAAGGAACAGTAGTGGCAAAACCAGCTCAAGAGTTACCTGAAAAAACTCAAAGTCCTGTATCAAATCAATAAAAAAAATATTTTTTACGAAAAAACCAATTTTTTTTTGGAATTTTGTCCTGTCGTTTGACAGGACATTTTTTTTGAAAAACAAATAAACAAATATAATATGCCAAAAATTTCCCAAAAGGGACAAAACATGCCAGCTTCTCCAATACGGAAGCTTGTCCCATTTTCAGATGAAGCCAAAAAAAGAGGAACAAAAGTGTACCACTTAAACATTGGCCAACCAGACATTGCAACTCCTACAGGAGCAATAGATGCTTTGAAAAAAGCCGACATAAAAGTAGTAGAATACAGTCACTCTGCGGGTATATTGTCGTACCGAAAAAAATTGGTTGAATATTACAACCGTTTCGACATTCACATCAACGAGGACGAAATCATTGTCACCAATGGTGGTTCCGAAGGTATTTTGTTTGCGTTTATGTGCTGTTTGGATCCAGGCGATGAAGTAATTATTCCAGAACCTTTTTATGCAAACTACAATGGTTTTGCGAACGAAGCAGGCGTAGTTGTTAGACCTATCTCTTCTTCCATCGAAAATGGATTTGCATTGCCTCCAATTGATGAGTTTGAAAAACTTATTACTCCCAAAACAAAAGCAATTTTAATTTGCAACCCAAACAATCCTACTGGATATTTATATTCAAAAGAGGAATTGGAAACATTGAGTCAAATTATCAAGAAACACGATCTTTTCTTATTATCCGATGAAGTATATCGTGAATTTTGCTACGATGGAAATGAGCATTTCTCAGCAATGAATCTTCACGACATCGAACAAAACGTGGTTTTATTAGACTCTGTATCTAAACGTTATAGTGCTTGTGGAGCCAGAATTGGTACATTTATCACCAAAAATAAAGAGTTATACACCACGGCAATGAGATTTGCTCAAGCTCGTTTGAGTCCTCCTACCTTTGGCCAAATTCTTTCGGAAGCTGCCATTGATACTCCTCAATCTTATTTTGATGATGTGATGAAAGAATATGTAGCACGAAGAAATGTAGTCGTAGAAGCGATTAAAGAGATGGATGGCTGTTTCTGTCCAAATCCTGGTGGCGCATTTTATGCGATGGCAAAACTTCCAATTGATGATTCTGACAAATTCTGCCAATGGTTACTCGAAGGCTTTAATGTAAATGGAGAGACGTTGATGGTAGCTCCTGCAACAGGTTTTTATGCAACCAAAGGTCGTGGAAAAGATGAAATTAGAATTAGCTATTGCTTGAACGTAACTGACATGAAAGCAGCAATGAACTGCCTAAAAGAAGCATTAAAAGTATATCCTGGAAGAAAATAGGATAACTTCTTAGAAATAAAAAAAAAGAGTGTTCTGAATTCAGAACACTCTTTTTTTGGGTTCAACAGATTCCTTAGGGCTCTTTGGACAAGTTCACAATCCAAACACCCTTTGTACCACCTATTCGTTCAATATATTTTTTATTTCTCAGTCCATCAATGCTTTTTTGAATAGCCGATTTATTTATCTTTAAAATAGCTGAAATATTTCTAATAGAAGAGGTTGCATCCGATATCATCAACTCCAAAATAGCTCTTTGAGTTTGGTTTTTCAACACTATTTGACCTCCATTGTACCACCACAAATCATTGATTGTACCACCATTTTTTAAGTTTACAATATCAATGCATATTTTCAAAGAATTCAACAATTCTATTTTTAAATATTCCGTCAACGGTTTAATGTCATTCAAAGTTGCATTTGCTCCTTCCACTGGCAAATAGCCACAACTAACATCACATTGGTGTAATGCTTTCAAATAGTTGCTTTTATCCGCAGATTGAACCACCAACATAGGTAAATTATTTTTTAAAAGAATATAATTGACTAATAAACGAGCAATTCGACCATTTCCATCTTCAAAAGGATGAATTCGAATAAACCGATAATGAAACATAGAGGCAAGTTCAATAGCTGACATTGATTTTTTATCACTTTCGCGTTGGTACCAGAAGAATAAATCATGCATCATCGCATGTGTCTCTTCTGGGGAAGCGTAATTGAGCATCTCCCCTGTTGCAGTCAAAACACTGTTGGGTCGAGTCTTATACTCTCCAACTTTAATTTTTATTCGTGTATTATAACCTTCAATTGTTTTTGCATTTTTCCAATAATCTTGAACTAAAATAACTTTGTTTAGCTCTCTAACTAAATGCTCCGTCAATCTTCTTTTTCGGTCTTTGGCATAATCAGAAATAAATTCCAGCCCTACATTGTGTGCCTTCATTTCTTCAAAATCTTTCATTAAGGCATTCCCACTCACTTCTCCAAACATTAGAAGCAATTCAGTTTGCCCATACGACAACGTATTCCCTTCAATGTGATTAGAGTTATAATTGACATCAATGGTAAACTTTCGATGAATCCGTTTCTGGACATCTTCGTTTAATGGGAGCATTGACAACCAGATTTTTACATACTTCTCAATCATAATAAAACTTTTTATCCAAACACTTTTTGCAAAGATAATACAAAAAACATTGTACCACCAAATATTTTTATTGTACCACCTAAAGATTTTGGCTTAATTTTCGCAATAGGAACTCCTGGTTTAATTGAAACAAACAATAATAAAATCCGTATACCCGTTATAATCACATAAAACTTGTATCTATGAAAAAGTTTATCATCATCAGTTTTTTGACTTTTATTTTTAGTTCATTAGCGATGGCGCAAAGTTCAGAAAGCACACTCCCCTTCCGTTTCGAAAAAAAAGAGATTAAAGGATTTTTAAAACTAAAACAAGAGCAACTGCCTAAATCAGCTGTAAACAAAGGCATGTCGCTTTGCAACAAAAACGGCTATTCGCCAGATAATGATCTCAGTGTAGGACAAAGCATAGATGGAAACATTCTGTATCGGTTTACAAGTAAAAACAACGAAGAGACGGCTATTATAACCGATGAAAATGGGAAATTAATAGAAGCGATTGTCTATCTGAATGAAGAATTCAAACCTTATCAGAAGATTACAGACATAGCCGATGAAAAAGAATATACTATTTATGCAAATCATGGCGAATTTGGCGCAGCTACAAAATACATCACTCCAAAAGAGTCGTGGATAGAGTTGGTGGCTAAGAAAAAAGACGATTCTAAATCACCCGTTTACATTCTATTTTTCGACTCAAAATTAAAATTTTTAAGAGAAGAAGAAAAAGAATAATCAGGGAGCAACACGATTAATCATAAATGAAAAATAAGACAGCCGGTCGAAAGACATAGGCTGTTTTTTTGTGGAAAAATTCAATATCTTTGACAAGTTTCCACAGAGAGAACCTGCTAAATCGTCGCTCATTGGATCGTCGTCGTATACGCCCACGCAAAACTCATCTCCCATACTTATTGTAATATCATACGTTCCATCTAACCAAGCAGCGCTGTATGAGTTTTTAGTAACCGCTGATTTATATAACGTACTGTAACAATCACCCCTTCCAATGGTCACCTTCCAACAGATATCAGGTGCCGAGCCCGAAAAGAAGTTATAATCCCATGGCTTTCCTTTAAAATCAGTAGTCATAAGTTTTGCACCACTCACGAGCAAGTTAAACTTCTCAACTGGAGGTTTTACGAAAGTCAGTCGGTGACTTTTTTCACCAATTATTTTTATATTTTTCAAGGCACTATCAAAAATTGAAGTATCACTCATAACGGCCGAAAGCGACAGTAAAACATTGTTTTGTCCCTGCGGAAGTTTTAGGATATAAAAAGGAATCAACACTGTTTTTCGTTTATTCAAATCAAGAATTAAATCTTTTTTATAGTAAAAAGCTCCATTCTTACAATATTTAGAGAAAGAGTTTTCGCACTTTACAGGAGTATTATTCGCGTTTAAAGAGATAACAAGTTGAAGTGTAGTCGGTCTTTTTCGTAGATGAAAAATTGTATCATAACATAATGAAGCATAATAACTCAACTTTCGCAAGCTCTATTATCCCGCTTTCATTAGGCTTTTACAATTTATCAGTTTTTCAAACCTTTGATTTTCAGTGATGAATTTTTCCATTAACATTTCGGTGTCAATTTCCAATAAATTGGCCAACTCCGTT
>JBBRGJ010000127.1:0-9438 GCA_038240835.1 Bacteroidales bacterium
CTTCAAATTAGCCTACCTTGCTAAAGAATTGCTTATTGCATTTGAAATTTCCAGAAAACATGCATTCGCTCCTTCTTGACTTTTTGGTTACTTTTGTGTCAAGACAAAAGTGACACTAAAAAAGAAAAATCTTCGAAGTGAAATTGTTTTCTGTATTTAAAAAAAGAACAATTATTCGAAGTAAAATGGTTTTCTGTCTTTTGATCAAATTTTGTTATGATAATTATCTTGCAGATTTCATTAACTTTACAAAAAAAAAAATTCATGAAAGCAATGATTTTTGCAGCCGGTCACGGCACCCGACTTCATCCATATACCGCTACTAAACCAAAAGCGTTGGTGGAGATAAATGGAGTAACCCTTTTGGAGTTAGCGATTAGAAAGTTGATATTTCATGGGTTTAATCAGATTGTAATCAATGTGCACTCTTTTGGTGATCAGATTATTGAGTTTGTGAAAAACCACCCTTTTGAAGCGCAGATATTCATCAGCGACGAGCGTGAACAACTTTTGGATACTGGCGGTGGACTAATTAAAGCGTTGCCTTTTTTTGATGATGGAATGCCTTTTTTGGTCTATAATGTAGACATTGTCACCACCACAGATTTGAGAAAGTTTTACGCCCAACATTTAGTTTCGCGACCTTTAGCGAGTTTGTTGGTTAGAAAAAGAGAAACTTCTCGGTATTTGCTTTTCAATGAAGAGATGAGTTTGTGCGGATGGGAAAACAGATCCACAGGCGAAAAAATATGGGTGGATGAAACAATGGTTGATTACGAAAGTTATGCATTTAGCGGCATTCATATCGTTGAGCCAAGAATTATAAAATACGCCCAATCTGAAGAAACTTGTTTCCCATTAATTCCGTTTTATCTAAAATCCGCAAAATCAGAGCCCATTATAGGAGTTGAAGATGCTGATTCGGTATGGTTTGACGTAGGTAAAATTCCACAGTTAACCGAAGTGGCCGAATATCTTAAAAATGAGAAATATCCTGATTGATAAAAGAAGAAGGTGACGGGGTGACGGAGTAACGGAGTGACCGCAAAGCGACGATGGAGAAAGTGACAGGTGACCGCATAGAGAAAATGCGTAAGCGGATCCAACGCAACGCATTACGTACCTATCTCTGTGGTTAATAAAGAGGAATAGACTTGGACCTCAATCGAACATAAAAGACAAAGATTTTGGTGCTTTGCACGTTGTTTCTTTTTGACAGTCGATTATTAATTATCTTCTAAAATAGATTTTATCAAATTAAAAGCACCTTCATACACGTCCAGAATATTTGAATCGAGCATGTAGCAAGGAGTGGTGAAAACTTTGTTTTTTCGGTCTGAAATTACTTCGCCGTAAGATGTATTTACGTGAGTAGCTCCCATTTCTGTAATTGCTTTTACGGTATCTTCGTCGTTGCCAATGGTGAGTGTGATGTTGGATAAAACTTTTGCAATAATTACAGGAGCGATGCACATGGCGCCAATCGGTTTGTTTTGAGCATGCATGGTTTCAATCACTTTTCTTACTTCGGGAATTACTTCGCAATTTTCGGCTTTTGTTGCATAATCGCTTAGGTTTTTGGCCACTCCAAAACCGCCAGGAAAAATAACAGCATCAAATAATTGAGCATCAAATTCGTGCAAAGATTTAATTTCACCACGAGCAATTCGAGCTGATTCCACAAGTACGTTGCGGGTTTCGTCTAACACATCACCTGTTAAATGATTGATTACATGAAATTGGTTGATGTCGGGCGCAAAACATTCGTAAGTGCACTCATGTTGTATAATCGATAGCATGGCCATGGTAGCCTCGTGTATTTCGCTGCCATCGTAAACTCCTGATCCGGATAGTATAACTGCAAAATGCTTCATTTTTCTTTTTTTTTGTCAAATATATGCATTTTTTTTGAACTTCTAAACACCATGACAAAAATAATCACCTCTAATTTTTGATTTTTCCTTGCTAAATTGACCTTCTCTTTTTTAGACTTTTTTGGTGAAGTCTTGATAATTTTTGTTACTTTTGTTGGTAGAATTATTTATTAAACAAAGAACTAAAGCTCTTTTCTTCATAAAATGGAATTTGTTCTGCTTTGTAAGATTCATGTGTGTTTAGCCAAAAGGATGTTTGAAAATAATTCTTTGAAGCAAGATGTTATTATCACAAAAATATAATTTGAATGATGTTTCGCTTGCGAATTAAAAATGGAATAATAATTACAACAGTCAAAAATAATAGACCTATGAATAGTCAAAAGGTAGATATCGCAATTTGCTTGGGAAGTTCATGTTTCTCTAGAGGAAACAAGGAAGTTCTTGCTAGAATAAATCAATATATTAAATTGCACAAATTGGAAGATCGTGTCAATTTTCACGGAAAACATTGTGTGGGTATTTGTGCCGAAGGTCCAGTAGTGGAAATTGATGGCGTGATGCACAAACAGGTTACCCCAGAAGATGTAACTTATATTCTCTCTTCAATTTTTGATAAAGACTAATGCAAATGGAAACACCTCTTTTTTATGTTGAATCGGAGAAATGTACACTATGTTTCGCCTGTATTAGAAAATGTCCGGTAAAAGCAATCGATGTAAAAGAGCTTACCGAATGGGCAGATATTTCTCCTGAACGTTGCATTGGATGCGGAATTTGTTACAACGTTTGTCCAGTTGATGCTATCCAGTTCCGACAAAATGGGAGCGAAGTCGCCTCGCTTTTAGCCGACCATGACAATGTGATTGCGCTTTGTGATCCTTCTATCTCTTCCGAATTTACTGACATCACCGATTACCGTAAATTTGTGGCCATGCTCCGTCTGCTTGGGTTCAACCGAGTTCACGAAGCTGCTTTTGCGGTAGATATTCTGTCGATTCATTACAAGAAAATGTTTTTAGATTTTAAAGGAAAATATTACCTCACCGCCAACTGTCCATCTGTGGTTGAGTTGGTAGAAAAATATTATCCAGAACTTATCGGCAACTTGTCACCCATTCCATCACCCATGATTGTTGCTACGGAAATGATGCACTCAATATATGGCGATGATGCAAAAGTGGTTTACATAGGACCTTGTATTGCCAATAAAGATGAACTCAAAAAATATTCAGGAAATCTCCGCCCCGATGTTGCAATTACCTATATTGAGTTGCGCAAATTGTTTGATGAGCAACAGATTACCGAAGGGAAAGTGGAGTTTTCAGATTTTGATAGTCCCATTGGCGAAAAAGGAGCTTTGTATCCCATCAGTGAAGGAATCTTGGAGTCGTGTTCTCCTGATAAATCGTTGCTTACTCGACCCATACAAACGGCAGAAGGAGCCCGAGATGTAAATGATGCTGTGGATACGTTTTCCAAAAACATCGAATTATTGCACAAACATTTAAACTTGTTTATGTGCGAAGGGTGTATGATGGGTCCAGGATGCACAACGCCAAACAATAAACATACAAGAAGTGCGCATACTATCGACTATGCGAAAAAGAGAATTTCGGGGTTGAATTATACCAAGTGGGAAAATAATCTGTTGAAATTTGAACAGATCAATCCAACCGCTAAATATTTGGCCAACGATCAGCGCAGAAATCAGCCACCTAAGGAGCTGGTAAATGAAATATTGAATAACTTAGGAACCAATGGTCAACATTTGGAACAAGGATGTGGTGCTTGTGGTTTTAAAAATTGCACCGAACTGGCTACGGGAATTGCCCTTGGAAGCGGTCACCCAGATATGTGTCTTCGCCGATCTATCAACAGCCAAAAAGCACTAGCTCGTTTTATGAAACAAAATGATGAGCGAATTCGCCTTTTGAAAATTGAAATTGAACAGTATAAAAAGGATAATTCCAACAAAGATCAACTCCGTTCTAATGCTGCTAAATCCCTGTCCTCTGTTATCGAAAGAGTCTCTGCTGGAATAGTTTTGGTGGACAACCGATTAAAGATTGTTGAGACAAATGTTAAATTCATCAATATCATTGGCGAAGAAGCGCAGATGATTAACGAAGTAGTGCCTGGTTTGAAAGGTGCTGATCTGAAATCGTTGATGCCTTCGTCGATTAGCAGCATGTTTGAGTATGCCATTCAGCACAACGAATCTATTGTAGATAAAGACATTATGATAGACGATAAAAAATTCATTCTAAATATTTTCACCATCGAAACAGATTCAATGGCGGGTGCAATTATCCGAAATTTTCATGCAGATGAGGTGAAATACGACGAATTTGAAAAGAGAATTACCGATGTGATAGATGAAAACCTCAGAATGGTACAGCAAATTGGTTTTCTATTAGGAGAAGGAGCTTCCGATACAGAGAGAATGCTAAATTCAGTGATAGAGTCGTTTAAAAAAGAACAAAAATAGCACGTAATGGAAACAGATTTTTACATCGAAGTAAGTTACTCTCAGCGGTTTTATCACGATCAACGGATTTGTGGAGATGTATTTCTGTCTGAGCGAATTAAGGAAGAAGATCGTGTGATTGCAGTTCTTTCTGATGGAATGGGACATGGCGTAAAGGCAAATGTGCTCGGATCGCTGACGGCCAAAATGGCAATGAATTTTACCAAAGAGCACCGTGACCCCGCTCGAATAGCCGAAATCATCATCAAAACCTTGCCCGTTTGTAGTGAACGGAAAATCGCCTATTCTACCTTTGGAATCATCGATATTGATTCCGATGGAAAAGTAAGCATTATTGAATTTGAAACCCCACAATGCATCATTACCCGTGGAGGAAAAGAATTTGATCCCGAATGGCAATGCATTATTATTGATACACCTGATCAGTCCAAAAGAGAACTTCTTTATTGCTCGTTTAATGCCAAAAAAGAGGATCGCATCACCTTCTTCTCCGATGGTATTGAGCAATCTGGAATGGGAAGCGAAAAAAATCCATTTGGATGGCCTCGAGATAAAATTACTGAATATATTTTGAATTTAATTAATCAAACTCCAGATATTTCGGGACAAAATATTGCGAATAAGCTCGTTAATAGAGCCAATATGCACGATAATTACGCGCCTTTGGATGATACTACTTGCGGGGCTATCTATTTTAGAGAACCTCGGAAAATGTTGCTATGCACTGGTCCTCCTTACGAAAAGAGTAGAGATGAAGAGTATGGCGAGATTGTGAGAAAATTCAATGGAATTAAAGTGTTGTGCGGTGGAACTACTGCCGATATTATGGCCAATGTGTTGAATCGTAAAGTGGAAGATTTATTTGAATTTCATGATCCCGATTTACCACCCATCTCTAAAATGGATGGAATCAACTTGGTTACGGAAGGAATATTAACTCTGAGTAAGGTAGCTCGAATACTTGAGGAGTATAGTAAAAAAACAACCATAGGAAAAGGTCCCGCAGATTTAATTGTAAAACATTTTCTGGAAAGCGACGAAATCAGATTTGTGATAGGAACACGTATAAATATTGCGCATCAAGATCCAAATCTGCCGATGGAATTAGAAATTCGACGCACTGTAATCAAAAGAATCGCAAAATTACTCGAGGATAAGTTCCTTAAACAGGTTTCGATGGAATATATTTAACGCTCAGTTTTGAAATTAAAGGATTTGTAATAATATTCATTGTTGTTCGAGATATGAGATTCCTCACTTCACTTCGTTTCGTTCGGAATGACACTGCAATGGAGTTTTAAGGCGGATTTATAGTTCTGATAGTCATGTCATTCCGAACGAAGTGAGGAATCTTTACACAACTCAAATTAATCGTACTATTATATATAAGGAAAAGGTATTGCATAAAATAAATCGTCCTCTAAAAAAGCATGCTTATTTGTATTAATTGTGAATTTTCAACCCTCTGAATAATAAAAACAGGGAAATGAGTTCTATATTGAACCAAATTGCACCTAAAAGTGAGTTTTTTGCGTATTTATCGTAAATAATTGCTAAATTTTAGACTTCTTTTTTTATGTATAACCCATTAATTAATAGTCTTTAAGGACGTATTTGCTTTTGGAAAATAGGTGGGAGTGAAAAATAATTTTTGAAAAAAAACTAAAATATGTTTTTATTTATAAAAAAGATGTACCTTTACGCCGTATTAATTATTCAATCAAAAGAAAATGAACATTTACGTAGGAAATGTTGCTTTTACAGCAACAGAAAATCAATTATCAGATTTATTCGCTGAATACGGCGCAGTAAACTCTGTAAAAATTATTACTGACAAATTCACTGGCAGAAGCAAAGGATTTGCATTTGTAGAAATGCCTAACGATAGCGAAGCTAACGAAGCCCTAAACGCTCTTAACGGTTTAGAAATCAACGGTCGTAATTTAAACGTTACTGAAGCTCGTCCAAAAGAAGAGAGACCTCGTAGCGACTACCGCGGTGGTGGCGGAAACGATCGTGGAAACGGTGGTGGAAGTCGCAGATACTAATCATTAGCGCATCAAAAGAAAAAGCTGTTCATACACTGAACAGCTTTTTTTTTGTTTAAAAATTCTAATTTTGCCAAAATGACAGATGTTTTTTGTATTTTTGTCATCTAATCAAGAATATATTCATGGAATTACAGACTGTAAAATTAAGATTTGGTATTATTGGTAATTCGCCCAAACTAGAGCGAGCTATGAATATTGCATTACAGGTAGCTCCAACCGATTTATCCGTTTTAATTACTGGCGAAAGTGGTGCTGGAAAAGAACGATTTCCACAAATCATACATCAATATAGCACTCGCAAACATGGTTCTTACATTGCCGTAAACTGTGGTGCAATTCCCGAAGGAACCATCGACTCCGAACTTTTTGGTCACGAAAAAGGCTCTTTTACAGGGGCTAACGAAGCTCGAAAAGGTTATTTTGAAGTGGTAAATGGCGGAACAATATTCCTAGATGAGGTGGCCGAAATGCCCCTGTCTACGCAAGCGAGACTGTTGAGAGTTTTAGAAACTGGCGAATTTATTCGCGTAGGATCTTCCAAACCACAAAAAACAAATGTCCGTGTAGTGGCCGCTACCAATGTAAACTTGGCAGATGCCATTGCTAATGGGAAATTTAGAGAAGATCTTTTCTATCGTTTAAGTACTGTTCCCATCGAAGTGCCCAGTCTGCGCGATCGGAAAGAGGATATTTTACTGCTTTTTAGAAAATTTGCAGTGGATTTTGCCGAAAAGTTTAAAATTCCTTCCATTCATCTGACTTCTCAAGCAGAAAATATCTTAAAATCATACAAGTGGCCCGGAAATGTTCGTCAGTTGAAAAATATTACCGAGCAAATATCCATCATCGAATCAGAAAGACTCATCGATGAGGAGACTTTGTTGAAGTTTTTGCCTACCGATGCGGGTAAATCTGAACTACCAATTTTGTATCAAGGTAGAAAATCCGCTAACACCAGCGAAAGTTTTGAAAGAGAACTTATTTATAATTTCCTTTCTGACTTAAAACATGATGTTTCGGAATTAAAACTGCTGATTGCGGATATCATCTCTTCGGGAGGTGTTGTGAACATCGATAGTCAACGCAAAGGTGCTATTTTAAATAAATTAATCAACTTAGGAAGCGATAATATTCCGTCGTCTCCTAAATATAATAGTAATCAAAATCAATTTGACGACGATTTTGAAGAGACCATCGACGAGTATCCTGTAGAGGAGAGTACAACCCTTTTGCACGATGACTCTCTTTCTATTGAGAAAAAAGAGCGTGATTTAATCATCAAGGCGCTGAATAAACATAGTGGCAAAAGAAAACATGCAGCCATCGATTTAGGAATTTCCGAAAGAACATTGTACCGAAAGATAAAAGAATATAATATCGAATAATTCATGATGAAAGTTATAAATCTTAAAAAGGGAAATATCTTCCTGCTGTTGGTGGCTTCAATGCTATTAATTAGCATGCAGTCTTGTGTAAAATACTCTTTTTCGGGTGCGTCTATACCAAAGGAAGCCAAAACAGCATCGGTAAAAACTTTTTCGAACAATGCGTCGTTGGTTAACCCAACATTGAGTAATCTTTTAACGGAGGAGTTGAGGACTAAAATTCAATCGCAAAGTAATTTGTCGTTGGTCGGTTATAGCGCCGATTTAGCTTTTGAAGGTGAAATTGTGCAGTATTATACTCAACCGATCGCGATTCAAGGGAATCAAACTGCTGCACTTAACCGTTTAGCAATTACGGTAAATGTTCGGTTTTTCAACCGATTGAACGAAAAACAGAATTTTGAACAATCATTTAGTCGGTACCTCGATTATGACAGCCAAAAGAATTTATCAGATGTAGAGTCTGAACTTGTGCGACAAATTAATGAGTTATTAGTTGAAGATATTTATAATAAAGCATTTGTGAATTGGTAAAATATTATTATGATGGATAAAGAACAATTACTTTCGATATTAAAAACCCCTTCTTTAGTCACCCAAGAGGACGTGTCAAACATGGGAATGTTTTATTATCAATACCCATACTTTTCGTTGCCACGTCTGCTCACAGCAGCTTATTGGTCGCACCACAACCCAACATTGGGGAATAAGTTGGTGCAACAAAACATTGTTTATAGTCAAGAACGTCCACAGTTCTTTCAACTTTGTCAGCTGATTGCCGCTCCTTTGACAAAAGAAGAGGTCGCTAAAGAGGTTTATGAAACACCTTCCATTACGGCTAATCCTACAATTATTGATGAAATTAAAACGGAAGCTCACCAGGTATTGCCTCACGAGGTAGTTGTAGAGAAAAAAATATTACCCAAAGAGACAAAAGTTGAAAAGATTTTAACGCCCAAAAAATCATCCATTGATGAGCTTGTAAATCATTTTGAAGAGAAGACTATAAAAGTGTCTAAACCCACAGATGAGGCTCAAAAGCAAGCAAAAGAAGCCAGCAAAAGTCTCGCCGAACATGATGATATTGCGAGTGAAACATTGGCGAGAATTTACCTTACACAGAAACATTTTGATAAGGCGATAAAAATTTATCGCACATTAAGTTTGAAAAATCCAGAAAAAAATCGTTACTTTGCAAACTTAATAAAAGAAGCAGAAAAAAATAAAGTTAATAATCAAAAACGATAAGTTATGTTAATGTTTTTAATGATTTTAGTTATTGTTGCATCCATTCTATTGATTTTTGTAGTATTGGTGCAAAACCCTAAAGGAGGCGGCTTATCGTCAAACTTTTCATCGTCAAACCAAGTAATGGGCGTTCGCCGTACTGCGGATGTGTTAGAAAAAGCTACTTGGGTTTTAGCAATTGCAATTGTGTTTTTTAGCTTTTTGGCAGCTTTCTCAGCTCCAAAATCTGAAAAAGAGATGATGACAGAACAACAAACTGAACAAGCAGCAAAACAAGCAGAACAAAAAGCAGCTCAACCTGCTGCCCAACCAGCTGCTCAACCAGCTGCCGAGCAACCTGCTCAATAATCAGGTCTCGCATAATAATCTTTAAAAGTTGCTGATTTTTT
>JBBRGJ010000128.1:0-9434 GCA_038240835.1 Bacteroidales bacterium
TAGGCTAATTTGAAGTCTTTGTTGTTTTCTATATGGTTTAGGTTTTTACCTAGACTTAAAATTAGGACGTGAACGCCCTTGCTGAATTGCTAATTGTATTTGAAAACTATTCTTTTTGAAGGCTCGCTCGCTCCTTCAGATCCCACGCGCAGAGGATTGAGCGATTTTTGAAGTTTTAGGGCTACGCAGTGATAGCTTTGCAGGCTTTTCTTTTTTGATAGAGAAAACCATTTTACTTCGAAGAAGCTATTTTGATTGATACTTTTGCCTTGACGCAAAAGTATCCAAAAAGTCAAGAAGGAGCGAATGCATGTTTTCTGGAAATTTCAAATGCAATAAGCAATTCTTTAGCAAGGTAGGCTAATTTGAAGTCTTTGTTGTTTTCTAAATGACTTTTTGTTTTTTCTTAGACTCCAAATTAGGACGTAAACGCCCTTGCTGAATTGCTAATTGTATTTGAAAACTATTGTTTATGAGGGCTCGCTCGCTCCTTCAAGTCCCACGCGCAGAGGATTGAGCGATTTTAGAAGTTTTAGAGCTGCGCAGTGATGGCTTACGCAGGTTTTTCTTTTTTAATTAATACTTTTGTTTTGACATCCCGCCTTGCGGGATAAACTCCAGTAACTGTTTTCAAGTCCCGTAGGCGATGCAGTGCGATGCGTTGAGCCTGTCGAAACGAGCCTGGTCGAACTGGACGTAATGTCGGTAAAAAAAAGATCTAAAACTATACATAAGTGCCGTAGGCGATGCAGTGAGCCCTCCAGTGGAGGATGGATTTGTCGAACTGTACGAAACCTATTAACTAATAAAGGAAAACCACTTTACTTCGAAGAAACTATTTTGATTATTACTTTTGGCTTGACCCAAAAGTAATCAAAAGGTCAAGAAGGAGCGAATGCATGCTTTTGGGAAATTTCAAATACAATAAGCAATTCTTTAGCAAGGTAGGCTAATTTGAAGTCTTTGTTGTTTTCTAAATGACTTTTTGTTTTTTCTTAGACTCCAAATTAGGACGTGAACACCCTTGCTGAATTGCTAATTGTATTTGAAAACTATTGTTTATGAGGGCTCGCTCGCTCCTTCAGGGCTGACGCGCAGAGGATTTGGACTTTCTTTAGAAGATTTAGAGCTACGCAGTGATGGCTTCGCGATCTTTTTGATTTTACAAATCCCAGGAAGGTGACTAAGGCTTTTAGCACTGAGGGACCTCGAAGTGTCAAAGTCACCTTGAGAAGAAAGTCATTTAACTAAAAAAGGGAAACAACTTTACTTCGAAGATTTTTCATTTGATTCTTGCTTTTAAGTTGATATTTGCTGAAGGGGTATGCTTTTGTGAGAAAAAAAGTTAAAAAAAAAGGGAGCAGATGCTCCCTCTAATATTTTAATGATTTTGTTTGAACATTTTCAAACGACTTTCTAGGTCGGGAAGTTGGCTGTCGTCGACTAACGAGACGCAAGCTCTGATGCCTTCCACGCGTGAACTTCCGGTGATGGATAATGAGATGGCGCTAATTCCGTAGTACAAAAACTCTTGAATAAGTTGGTCGCCGGTCAATCCTGGATACCCTACCGTAAAGTAGAATCCATCAGCAATCGGCTGATCGCCATCAAAATCGTACACAATTTGGAATCCGTTTTCTACAAACATTTTTTTCATGATTGCTGCTTTTTCGCCATACACTTTCACATCATCGATGTAGTTGTAAAGTCCTTCGTTGCAAGCCTTAAGAATAGCTGCAAGCGCATATTGTGCGGAGTGGGAAGTGCCGGAACTCAAACAATATACACAACCAAAAATTAATGCTTTCCCAAAGTTGCTATTGCTAAACTGTTGTTGTAAATCTGGATATTCAGCATCATACAAAGTGTCTGAAATCACCATCAATCCAATACGTTCGCCCGCATAACTAAATGCTTTGGAACTGGAAATAAAGAGAATGTATTTATCCGTGTAATTCGCTACCGTTGGTTGAAATGGAGCAATGCCTGGTTTAGAAATATTTTGACGGAAATCCATTCCAAAGTAAGCCAAATCTTCAATCACTACTACATCATATTTAGTGGCCATTTCGCCAATAATTTGAAGTTCTTCTTCGGTAAAACAAATCCATGAAGGATTGTTTGGATTCGAATAAAGAATGGAGTGGATGTGACCTTGAGACAGATAACTTTCTAATTTCTCGCGAAGTTTTGCACCTCTGAAATCATATACGTCAAATGTTTCAAATTTAATATCCAACGCTCTATGTTGCTGTTTTTGCACTGGAAAACCTGGATCGATAAATAAAGTAGTATCCTTCTTTTTGTTCGCTTTAGACAGCAACATAAATGCAGCAAATCCGCCCATCATCGAACCCACTGTAGGGATGATAGAGTTTGGACTTACGTTGATGTTGATAAAGTTTTTACAGAATTTCGAAGCTTCTTCTTTCAACTGTGGAATGCCTTCAATGTCTGGATAAAGTGAAGCAACTCCGCTGTTAAGCGCTTTTATTTGAGCTTCAATTCCAAATTTAGAAGCAGGAATACCTGGAATTCCCATCTCCATACGGACAAATCTTGTCCCAGAAGCATCTTCAATTTGATTGATTAACTTTTTAATTTCTCTAATGGAAGATTTCCCGATGTTAGAGAGTTTGCTTTCAGCTATTTTCTGATCAACAATACTGCGATCAATTGGCGTTTTATTCATATTTATATTATTGTTTTTTTTAATCACACTTTACTTTTGTCTTGAAACAAAAGTAAAACAAAAATTCAAGACTTCGCCAAAAAAGCTAAAAAAGAGATCATTTTATGGCGCGAGCCAAGTCATTAAACTTACGGAAGTAATTTTATTCACAGGACGGATTGTTCTGTCCTTGATCTATTTTCTTCATCTCACCCGCCTCGCTAATCCCCGAATATAAAGTTTCTAAATCGCATTTTGATTACACTTGATATTCGAGGGCAGGCCGTAAAATCATCTCTTTTTAATACGAGAATGTTTTATTATTAATCGGTCGTATTGAGCTCGTCCCAAAAAGTGGGACTCGGTTCTTAACGCTATTTTGACAAGGTCGGTGCGAGATAGCAATGTTTTGAAATTTTATATACATTAAGTTTAGCGAAATGACTATAAGTGTAAACACTTTAGATAAAGCATATTAATTAATATTTTGAGTTTTTTTTTAATGATTGGAAAATTGTTCTTTAAAAATAAATCTATGCTGGTTTCTGATTTCCTTTGCTTGAGGCAATGGCTAATATCACACCTAATGCAATTCCTAAGGCTGCAGCAAATAATACTCGATACTCTTCGGGTAATATAAAGGTGATGGTGTGCGCTGGTATCCAGAAAAGTGGAATGGTGCGTTTGAACACGAAACTCCATTGCACGCCCCAGTTCATTTGCGAAATATTCTCGCGCATTTTTATTGGGGTAATAAGTGCCGAAAGTTTCCCTTTATTTTGAGCAATATGCATGTCGGTAATTTTGTGAAATGTCATCATAATTGGCGCATAAATGGTGTTCATAAATGCACTAATACAAAAAGCAACCAAAAGTTTTCCGGCAGAAAACCCAGGAGAAGTAAAGGCCTCTTTGGCGCCTTCCCAATCCATTTTTGTCAGAAAATTTAGCGTACCTGCGGTGAAGATATCAAACGATAATTTGATGGTAAATCCGAGCAATCCCCAGATTACAGCACGAGGTATTAATCCGAAGCCTTTTGGCAAATAATTACCTGTACGAATACGTGCACCCAATGTCTCGCCAAAAGTAGCTAATAATGCGAATTTCACAAAACTCATCAACATTCCATGCTCTTTGCTAAGTTTCTCAAAACCAGCAAACAAAGATGGAAAAATAAAAAATGGTGCAAAAAACAATATAAATCCTACAAATACAAATAAATCCTTCTTTTTCATCCTTTTTTGATTAATCTCTGTAACTTAACTACGACCGTTTATAATTTTTGACAAACCTACATTATTTTATCGAATTACGCAAATTTTGCCTCCCATTTTTAGAAAGATTAAGAGTAGAAATATTCAACCTTTTCACATAGTTTTAAATCGGCAAGGAAATTCTATTACAAAGCCAATCTACCCTTCATTTTAAGCAATGTTCAAAATTCCGAATTAGCACTTGGACCTCTTTTGTTTCATCTGGTTTATTGAGTTTTCTAATGCTACGTTGTTTATTTCGGAAATGTCTCGAATATTCTGATAAATTCTATTTGGGAATCTCGGGAATTTGTGATCGCTTTGGAGAAGAAATTACCCTACTACAACTCCAATCCAATTAGAGTTGTGAGATTTTCAAAAACCACTTAATAAATCATATTATGAACACGAACATTTAATCAAATTACTTCTCATTTCTTTCAGAAATTAAAAAGCGAATCCGAGACGCTCAATATACGGCGTTAAAAGCTGTTAACAAAGAACAAATTCAATTAAATTGGGATTTGGGCAAAATGATTGTCGAAAAACAGGAACAATTAGGTTGGGGAAAATCCGTTGTTGAACAGCTATCGAAAGATTTGCAAGAAGAATTTCCAGGACAAATAGGCTGGTCGTCTCGTAACTTATGGAGAATGAGACAATTTTATTATGAATATCGTCAAAATGCATTTCTGCCACCAATGGTGGCAGAAATAGGCTGGACTCATAATTATATCATACTTGAAAAATGCAAAGACGATTTGCAACGAGAATTTTATATCCAAATGACTAAAAAGTACGGCTGGACTAAAGATGTTTTGATTCACCAAATAGATGGTAATTCTTATATGTTGTACATGACAAATCAAACTAATTTTGAACAAACTTTGCCAGAGAAATATCGTAATCAGGCAGTTTTGGCTGTTAAGGACGAATACCAATTTGATTTTTTGGATTTAGCCGAGAATCATTCGGAGCGGGAATTGGAAAATGCCTTGATAAACAATGTCCGTAAGTTTTTGGTTGAGATGGGGGGAGAACTTAGCTTTATTGGGAATCAGTATAAATTAACAGAAAGTGGTGACGAATATTTTGTCGATTTACTTTTATACCATCGTAGACTCAGGTCCATTGTGGCTATAGAATTAAAAATTGGAGATTTTATTCCTGAATATGCAGGGAAAATGCAGTTTTATCTAAACCTAATAAATGACACGGTTAAACTGCCGGATGAAAATCCAAGTATTGGCATCATCATTTGCAAATCGAAAAAGCGAACAAGAGTTGAATACGCTTTGAAAAACACAAATCAACCGATTGGAATTTCCACTTACAATATCACACAAACACTTCCCAAAGAGCTTGTGGGACTTTTGCCATCACCGAAAACCATTGCTAAAAACATAAAATTAATCAATATTAATGATTAAATCTTGAATCTATTTAAAAGTTAGGCCATTGCAAATAATAAAAAAGTCGTCCAATTACGAACGACTTAATATTAATCAACAATGGCTATTTATTTAATACAAACCATTTTTTTAGTTTCTACTATGTTACCATCTACGATCAAGCTATAAGTATATGTGCCTTGGCTTAAATTTGAAGCATATACCTTGATAGTTCCAGCACCTGTGGTTTCAATATCTACCGTCTTGATTATTCTGCCAAAATTATCGGAGAACAAAAGTTGAGCATATTTGATATTTTCAGGGATGAAATAGTTTATAACAGTGCTTTCTGCAAATGGATTAGGAACATTTTGTTCCAATAAAATCGTATTGCTGTTTTCTAAAGTTACTTCTGTTATATTTGAATTATTTTCCGATGAAGACTTTGAATTATGATTGCCATGGTGACCATGTTTGCAACAATCATCCAATTGGTTTTCAAATTGGGTCATACGTGTGTTGAAATTTGAAATCACATTTTGCAAACTGTCAATACGGGTATTTAAAATCGCAACTACTGAGTCGTTTTTAACATTTACTTCTTTCACTCCTTGGATAAGGATTGGAATAAAAGCTTCGTATTTCACACTTTTAAAATTAACCGCAGGAGTAATCACATTACCTAAAGAATCTAATACTGCAGGTTGGGTTACATTTTTAACCAATTCTGGTAATATTTGTTCTACATCTTGAGCAATAAGCCCAAATTGATGTCCTTCGGGCAAATTCATCTGAGCAAATTGCGTAGTTTTGAAGGTAAAGTTTTTTGGGGCCAATTGATTGATAATACTTGTGGAATTGGTAAGAGGTGTGATATTTTCTTTCAACATGATATCTGAGCTTAAATAATTACCGGTAGTTGAAAAAACATCTCCAGCAAAATAACCTGCATAATTTGTGTGTGAACCGCCTGTTGCTTGGGCATAAATACCATAGGAGTCTTGCCCACCATAGGAGTTAGCTTTAACTCCAATATTTGTTATCCCATTATAACCACCTGTTACAATCACATGGTTACCTGCACTGAATGCACCTCCAATATTAGTTCCATTAGAAAAACTACCAATACCAGATAATCCAGTATTGAATGAAGCCATACTATTAATACTGCCTGCAAAGAAACAACCCCCTCGGTTTGAGACTTCACCTTCTGTAGCAAGAGCATTTATTCCAATATTATCGCCAGTAGAAGAATTTGTTAAAATATCAATACCTGTACTTCTTTTATATGAAGAACCACCTGTATAAATATACAAAGAAGTTCCTTCAATTGATCCAGTAGTATTGTTTTCAATTTGGTTCATTTGATAAAATACTGGTTGCAAATGGAGGTTGCTATTTGCTTTAAAAGCAATTGGAGAAACCTCATCTGTATAGATTTCCAATTTTGAGGTTGGCATAATAGCTCCTGCGGTAAAATCTTCGCCAATACCTATTCGTCCTCTTTGGCTAAACAAGATATTAAATTTATCCATTGGAATTTCTCTGTCGTTGAAAAGAGTTGCTGGTGTTGTCCCAACTTCATTCCCTAGTACAACTCTGCTATCTGAGTTTACGCTACATCCATTTTCTGCATTTGCTATACCAGCAGCATCACTTTTCACATACACTACATCTCCAAACTGATTTACAGCTAAAACGCCAGTGCCTGGATTGGTTGGTAATGGGGTTACGGTGGAATTTAAGTCGGTAAAACGCAATCCGCTACTAATAGGAGTTGCGATGGTGGCAATGGAGTTAATTTCCAAAGTTTGGGTTGGATTTTCGGTATTGCCAAAATATGGATTGGTGCTAGGATTGCCCCCAATTCCTGTGTTTACGGATAAGGCGGTAGGTGTCATGCGCATTCCTTCTACACCATTGGCCGTTGCAGCTGGTCCTGTTGATGGAATTAAGGATGAATTAGTGGCTGTGAATACAAACAGTAAATTATCAGCACCATCTGGGGTTTGCGAAGCCTGATTGTCGCCCCAGCTCAAAACAGCATCACTTCGGTCGGTTGCAGATTGCTTTTTTAAGCCCAAATAAACATTATCGGTGCCGTCGGACACGAACATTCCTATGTCCATCCATTTGCGCCAGCCATCAACACCTTGTTGCGAAAACGAACCTGTATTGTAACCCAAATGCAACAAACTGCGTGGTGCAGTAATTGGATTTCCACCATTATGACTGATAGCCACACGGGTAGTATTGGCAGCAAATACGTTGTCTGGATTTGGGACCCCTGGCATGCCTATCGCAGAAATTCGAATTCTCTCGCCACCAGTTACGCCACCTGCTGTTTCGTCCCAATCGGTGTAAAAAACCATGGGGCGATTCTCTTGTTGGCGTAAACTGGCAGTTCCGTCTTGAATTAGTCCCATTCTAAAACCATCAAACATGGTTTGTCCAGTTCCGGTTTGATTTGAAACTTGAATCCATGTGTCCAAATTTCCTTCGGAATTGATGTGCAAACGAGATTGTGGGCGGGATGTTTGAATATTTGTAAACATAGGACCGATGCCAACAAAACCAGCTGGGAAGTTAGATGCATTCATCTGATAACTTGAAGGAACAAACTGCATAAATTCATAACCTAACCTAGAACTTCCATCTTCAGGATTTGAATTATTACCATTACCACCTCCAGTGGTGGTCATTACAATCTTTAAACGATCGGCGCCTCCCCACTGATTTTCAAAATCATCGCTCCAGTTGATAACAGCATCCGAACGATTGGCAATGCCTGGTTGTGTTTGCAAACCCACATACATGGCGTCTGAGTTTTCTTTCATGAATGTTCCGGTTTGCATCCACGCACGCCAGCCCAGTCCATCCAATGAAGTTGTGTTGTTTAGTCCTTCCAAATGCAACATGGCCATAGGAGTATGGGTGGCAAAGTAATTATTTAATCCAATGCCAAAATACCCAGACACGTCTTTATCTACACCGTTGATAGTGGAAATTAATGAATTATTCAATCGTGCACGAACCACGCCATTGGTATTAAACCATAAGGGGATTTGATTGTTATTCCAGCCAACATAATATGTATTCCATGCTGAAGTTGGAGGTGCTAGATGTCCAGGATTTCCATATCCACTTATTGTTGTTTGGGCATAACAATTAATGAATGCTAATATTACCACAATGCTTGTTATTATTATTTTTTTCATACATTTCTATTTATTTAATAAGTTGAATAGAACCTTTTACATTTTCATTCTTTATTTTACTTAATATGTAATAGTAAACACCGTCACTACAATACTCACCCATATATTTACCATCCCATTCGATATTATTGTTCCCAAATTTTTCAAAAACTTTTACACCCCATCTATTAAAAATTGACATTGTACCACTTCCCGTAAACCAAAAATTAAAAGTATCATTATACCCATCATCATTAGGAGTAAATACATTTGGAAATATTTCAGTTATTTGTTCTTGTTGTGTTAAAGACACATCATCAATATAAAGATAATTAATACCATCTCTACCTCCCTCCATCCCCAAACCAATTCTTAGTGTATCAGTATTTACACTATAATTAAAATTACCAAATGTAAGAAACTCTTCACCTCCAGTTGCAGTATATATTGCATTAAGCTCAATCCAATTACTAGTGTCACTGTAAAACTCTGAAAACACACAACTTGGGACTAAGATTAATTCAGAACTATTATTATTTACAATCAAATTTGACGTAAATAATGCTGCAAAACTGTTAATAGCAAAGGTGGAAATATTAGCTATTGAAATAAAAACAGTCAGTTTGTATTTAGTATTTATGATCAAAGGTGATAGTAATCTTATTTGAAGATATTCGAGATAGTCTTGATTAGTGTCTAGCCAACTAACATAGGGTCCCAATCCAGCATATCCAAACCCAGTTCTCGGGTGTTGATAACCGTATCTATTATTTGGAACACCAATATCTACATAATTTGGACATTGGTTAGTTGTACACATGTTGAAATAATCAGGAGAGCCAAGTGTAGGGCTGTACCAATATTTCGCATAGGTAATCTGGCCAACGTCTCCAGGGCATGTATCATACTCTTCAAAGCT
>JBBRGJ010000129.1:0-9412 GCA_038240835.1 Bacteroidales bacterium
TAATGATAAGTATGTCCAAAACTACTTAGATGAATTCTGTTACAAATTTAACCGACGTTATTTTGGGGACAAATTAACGGACAGGTTGATTTTGGCTTCAATAAAAAATACTTGGTATTGATTACGGACAGTCATATAATATAATGTATTAGGTAAGAGTATTTGCGGGGAGATTGAGTCTACCTAGCATACTGGTAGATAAATGTGTTTTGGGAGTTTTGGGGATTTGGAGTTCCTGGGGCACTTTGCGTCACAGAAAAAAACCTTTCAGCTATTGCACAAAAGACACAAAGAAGACACAAAATACACAAAGACCTCTTGGCTTTTATCCCACTGATTCACCGCAGCAAAAGTGAAGTGTCTCTTCTTCTTTTCACCACTAAGCTATGCAGTGAGCCTGTCGAACTGGCACTAAGGTCATTTATCTACCAGCTTGCTAGGTAGACTAAGATTCACTAAGAATACTTGGCTCATTTTGTCACACTGAACAACGTGAAGTGTCTCAACCAAAGGCTCTTCTTCTTTCTTCTTAATTCTTACTTACTTTTTTGTCACAAAAATCGTTTTGCTTCGCAACAATTTTTCCGCCAAAATATTTGTTGTTCATTTACATTTCAGCCTCAGGCGTTGCCTGAGGCTGAAATAAGCTGAGCCTTCAGCCCGCTTACCTACATGTGATTAAACCAGCACAGCACTTTCAACCTGCATGAAGAATCTTCTTCTTTTTGTCACACTGTCCCGATATCGGGAGTAGTGAAGATTCTCTTCTTCTTTCTTCTTAATTCTTACTTCTGTATTCTTTCTTACTTCTTCCTCTAAGATTTCACTTTCTACACTAATTTATCTAACTTTGCAGCTTAGAATAGAAAAAAAATAAAAAATAGATAATGAAAAAATTAATCGAATGCGTTCCTAACTTCAGCGAAGGTCGGGATATGTCTGTAATTCACCAGATTACAGCGGAAATTGAAAAAGTAGATGGTGTAAAACTATTGGATGTAGATCCAGGTCAAGCGACGAACCGTACGGTGGTGACCATGGTTGGCACGCCCGACGAAGTGATTGAGGCAGCTTTTATGGCTGTAAAAAAGGCTTCTGAATTGATCGACATGAGAAATCATCACGGTGCACATCCACGTTTTGGGGCAACTGATGTATGTCCGTTGATTCCCGTTGCGAATATTTCGATGGAAGAAGTGGCTGAATATGCGCACAAATTGGCGAAACGAATTGGCGAAGAGTTAAATATTCCCATTTACTGTTACGAAGATGCAGCGTTGACAAAAGAGCGTCGCAACTTAGCCTTCTGTCGTTCAGGTGAATACGAAGGATTGAAAGACAAGATTACCAAACCAGAGTGGAAACCAGATTTTGGACCAGCATCATTCAATGCCACTGCAGGTGCTACTGCTGTAGGAGCTCGTGATTTTCTGATTGCAGTAAATTACAACCTCAACACCACCTCTACCCGTAGAGCGAATGCGATTGCATTTGATGTCCGCGAAAAAGGTCGTCCAGTAAGAGAAGGAAATCCATTTACTGGAAAAGTAAAAAAAGATGCAAATGGCGAACAAGTAATGTTGCCAGGCACGTTAAAAGGAACCAAAGCAATTGGTTGGTTTATCGACGAATATGCCGTAGCGCAAGTATCGATGAACATCACCAACATTGCAGAAACGCCTTTACACGTAGCATTTGACGAAGTAAGTGCCAAAGCGCAAGCTCGTGGAATTCGTGTCACAGGAACAGAAATCGTAGGATTAGTCCCAAAAAGCACATTGACCGATGCTGGAAAATATTTCTTAGCAAAACAACAACGTTCCGTAGGAGTTTCCGAAGAAGAATTGATCAAAATTGCTGTAAAATCAATGGGCTTAGATGATTTAAAACCATTCAAACCCGAAGAAAAAATCATAGAGTACATGTTGGCAACCGAAGACAACCAAAAGAAATTGGTAGACATGACCTGTGTAGGGTTTGCCAACGAAACAGCTTCGGAATCCCCTGCACCTGGTGGTGGATCAATCAGTGCATACATTGCAGCATTGGGCGTATCGTTAGGAACCATGGTTGCCAATCTATCGTCACACAAAGCTGGTTGGGATGAGCGTTGGGAAGAGTTTTCAATCTGGGCAGAAAAAGGTCAGCAACTCAAAGACGAACTACTTCACTTAGTAGATGAAGACACCGCTTCGTTCAACAAAATAATGGATGCATTAGGATTACCCAAAGGAACCGACGTTGAAAAAGCAGCCAGAAAACAAGCGCTTCAAGATGCAACCCTTTATGCAACCCTAGTTCCATTTTACACCATGAAAAAATCCTTGGCAGGATTCGACATCTGCAAAGCCATGGTTGACATCGGAAATCCAAACTCCGTAACCGATGCAGGAGTAGGCGCACTATGTTGCCGCACCGCTGTAATGGGAGCTTTCTTAAATGTAAAAATCAACGCAGTAGGCCTAGATGACAAAATAAAAGCCAAAGAGCTCATCGACAAAGGCGCTAGCATCGAAGCCAAAGCCATTGCCCTAGAAACCGAAATTTTGGCAAAGGTTAATGCTGTCATCAACGGCTAATTATTAGCGCTTTTATGATTGTCATACATTGATATTCTAAACTTAATATATTGAAAATTAATAATTTAATGAGTGTCATACTGAGTTAATCGAAGTATTAAAGAAAGAGCTTTATGAAAGCACTTTTTGAAGCCCTTCGATTAACTCAGGGTGACTCGAAAAGTAAAAAAATCAGAAATAGTTTTTAATTCTGTCATTGTTAGTTAGCCTACACCTTATTCGCCGCGGCGAAGTCGAAGTGAAGTATTACACCAAGAAGTTTATAAGAGCACTTCGATAAACTGAGTGTGACAGCATTTATTCAAAATACAACAGTGATAATTAATCGGATTATTGCATTAAAAACTTGAACTTTTCTAACAGCCTTAGGTTTTTTATGCAGTTAGAAGTTTCCAACTTCTAACAAAACAAAAAAAAAGTCATTTCAAATCAGAAATGACTTTTTTTTTATGGAATAAGCGAAGCTAAAATATCGCACCGCTTAAAGGGCTAAATCAAGAATTTTGTCGCACTGAGACGTCCATAGGAGAAGAAACTCATCAAAGTACACTTTTCACTTCTTGTTTCTTTATTCTTACTTCTTTATTCTTTCTTCTTCTTAAAACCTCTCAGCCACCAAGGCATTTATCTACCAGCTTGCTAGGTAGACAAAGGCACTAAAATTTTTTTATTCTTGATTCTTACTTCTGCATTCTTACTTCTTCTTTTCACTTCCCCCATCGGCATCAACATCATTTACGTGGCAATTTCCTCCCTCAAAAGTCGGCACTTACCGTTTTTTGGGGAGCTGGCCTTAAATATTTTCGGACTTTTGCATGGGAAAGAAGTTCGTGAAAATGATTTTTTCGAGAGATTGTTTTCAAGAAAATATTTTTTTTTAACTCATTGGAAACATTTTTAGATTACTTTTGTTTCCTGAGTTTATAAATACAAAAATAATGGAAGAGTTAATAGGAAAAATCACAGAATTATTTTTACGGTTAGGAGTTAAAAGCGTCACCATGGATGATATTGCCAGAGAACTTGGCATTTCCAAAAAGACACTTTATCTTCATTACACCGACAAGAGGGATGTTGTGATGAAATCAATTGAGTTTTCGATGCAACATCAACAGTGCAAAATGAATGAAATAATGGATGGTACGGAAGAGAATGCCATCGATATATTATTGAGAGTGAGTCAGCAACTAATCATTTCTCAAAGTAAAATAAATGCAAATGTGAACTTCGATTTGCAAAAATACTATCCCGAAGCATGGGGCAAAATCAAAGATTTCAGACAAAAGCACATCTACTCTCACATCAGAGAAAACATATTGAGTGGAATATCGCAAAATGTATATCGCGATGATTTCAACGTGGATATTATTTGTCATTTATACGTTTCGCTCATCGAAAACTCATTTTCTGAGTTGATTCACAGCGTAGAAATTCGATTTGAAGATTTACTAAAAACGCTATTCATGTATCACATACGTGGAATTGCCAGTCCGAAGGGAATTAAATACTTAGAACAGAAAATAAAACCAAAATACAATAATTAATTTAACCAATAAGAATGAAACAAAAACTTGCTTATGCCACAGTTTTTTGGGTATTGATAGCGATGAATTCAGGAATATTTGCTCAACAGAGTTCCACTTCATCGTTCACACTCAAAGAGGCACAAGAGTACGCTGCCAAGAACAGTTATTCCGTTAGAAACACCGCCATTGATTTGGTGATTGCAAAGAAAAAAATATGGGAAACCACAGCCATGGGCTTGCCACAGATAAATGGTCAAATTCAATATCAAAACATGTTGGATATTCCAACTACGTTGCTTCCCGATTTTATCAGTCCTTCTGTATATGGCGTATTGATGATGGAAGGGGTTAAAGATCGTTTTGGAAATCCTATCACCATGCCCGCTTCTACTGGCGCAACTTTTCCTGCAAAATTTGGGACACAACACAATGCATCCTTGGGCGGAACTCTTTCGCAATTAATTTTTAGCGGACAATATATTGTGGGATTACAAGCCTCTAAGGTCTTTTATCAAATGTCGGTACAGGGACAACAAAAATCCCAAATAGACGCTCGATTCAGTGTTTCTACCTCTTATTATTTAGTATTAGTGCTTAAGCAAAATAAAGAGATATTGGAAAAAAGTTTAACCACCTTACAAAAAACAGTCTTTGAAGCAGAGCAGAGCAACAAGCAAGGATTTATTGAAGACATCACCGTGGATCAGATGAGAATCAACTTGATTACGTTAGAAAATGCAATTACATCGATAGAGGGACAAATTCAGACCTCGTTGAATCTGTTAAAATTCCAAATGGGAATAGACCTCAATCAACCCCTTGAACTTACCGATAATTTAGAATCATTCATCAACGAAGCACTTTTACAACCCTCCAATGGAGCGGCCTTGGATGTAAACCGTATGATTGATTATCAAATAATGCAAACACAGTTGAAATTACAGAAACTAAATTTGCGCCGCGAAAAATTCAATTTCTTACCCACGATTGCTGGGTTTTACACCTATCAGCAAAAAGCGATGCGTCAGGAGTTTGACATTTTCGACAAAGGCAAAGATTGGTTTCCAACGTCCATCATTGGCATCAACATCGACATCCCAATTTTTTCGAGTGGATCGAGACTGATGAAAGTTCAACAAGCGAAATTAACTGTCCAGAAAATGGAGATTGCAGAGTTGCAAGTTTCCGAAGGGTTAAAGTTAGAAGCAGCTCAAGCAAGTACCAGTTTCAACACTGCTTTTCAGAAATTCAACAAAGAGAAAACCAGCAAGGATTTAGCATCAAAAGTTTATCAAACAACGCTTACCAAATACAACAGCGGAGTAGCCACAAGCATCGAGTTAACACAAGCTTACAGTCAATACCTAACCAGTGAATCTAATTATCACATGGCATTGATGGAAATGTTAACTGCAAAATTGAAATTAGACAAATCGACCGGAAAATTATAAGAAAAAAAATATAAATAATAGAATAAATAAAGATGAGAAAGATAACCATTGTTTTAATTGCCATTATTATGCTTGCATCCTGTGGAAGTGATAAAAAAGCCAAATTAGAAAGTTTAAAAAAGAAAAAAGCGGAGATAGAATTGGAGATCAAAAAGCTGGAGTTAGCTTTAATAGGATCGGATTCTACAAAATCCAATTCAAGAATAGTCACCGTGAGCGAAATAGCTCCCACCGAATTTAATCACTACATCGAGTTGCAAGGCAAAGTAGATGGCGAGGAGAATGTAATTGCAACCAGTAAAGGTGCGGGCGTAATCACCAATATTTTTGTAAAAGAGGGACAATCGGTAAGAAAAGGTCAGATATTGGCAGAATTAGACATGCAAATATTGAAACAATCGTTGATAGAATTAAAATCACAACTTGATTTTGCCACCAATTTATTCAACAAGCAAAAAGCGTTGTGGGATCAAAAGATTGGTTCTGAAGTTCAATTTTTATCCGCAAAAAATCAGAAAGAGGGATTAGAAAACCGAATGGCAACGTTAAATGATCAATTGGATTTAATGAGAATTAAATCCCCTATCAACGGCACCATTGAGGAGATTCCTGTAAAAATTGGACAATCGATTGCGCCAGGTATGATTGCATTTAGAGTGGTGAATTTCTCAAAAGTAAAAGTAATGGTGGATGTCTCCGAATCGTATGCCTCCAAAGTAAGATTGGGAGATGAAGCAGTAATATCATTCCCCGATTTTGGCGAAGAGGTTCGTGCCAAAGTTACTTTTGCCAGCCGTTATATCAATCCGTCTAACCGAAGTTTCCAAGTAGAGATTCGTTTAAACCCAGGGAAATTAGAGTTTAGAGCAAACATGTTGGCTGTCGTAAAAATCAACGATTATGTTCAGAAAGATGCCATTGTGGTTCCTGTAAACTTGATACAAAAAGGGCTAAATAATGAGTATGTTTTGGTCGCCATTCAAAAAGGGAAAGAGACCATAGCCGTGCGTAAAAAAGTAACCGTTGGGTTGACTTATGCAGGGAGTACAGAGATTAAAAGTGGGTTAGTTGCTGGAGACAAAATAATTGTTTCAGGATTTCAAAACATCAACGACGGCGACATTATACAAGTATCACAATAATTTAGGGATTATTTCGAAATTCTTCTTCATGTTGAATACATAAAATATTTCGAGAAACTTTTCAAAGAATATTTCAATAGCGATTGAATATTATTTTTAATAAAAAATAGATGAAAGACAAACAAATTAAAATCAAAGAGTTCTTTGCCACAAGTTGGGCCATCGACAATAAAACCAGCGTATATGTGATGATTGTGATGATTGTGCTGATTGGCATAATGAGTTACACACGCATTCCCAAGGAGCAATTTCCCGACATTGTGATTCCCACAATATTAGTCAGCACTCCGTATCCAGGCACCTCGCCTACCGACATAGAAAACATCGTTACACGTCCCATCGAAAAGGAGATGAAAGGATTGTCTGGCGTGAAAAAAATCACCAGCAATTCGCTCCAAGATTTTTCTACCGTAGTGGTGGAATTCAACACCGATGTGTCTGTAGAAGAAGCCAAACAAAGGGTAAAAGATGCAGTGGATAAAGCTCGTCCGAAGTTGCCCAACAATTTGCCTACTGCTCCGAATGTAATGCAAATTGATTTTTCCGAAATCCCAATTATGTACATTCAAATCTCTGGAAATTATGATTTAAACCGATTAAAATTATTTGCAGAGGACATTCAAGACCGCGTAGAGCAGCTGAAAGAGATTACCCGTGCGGATATTATTGGAGCGTTAGAGAGGGAAATTCAGATAGATGTGGATATGTACAAAATGCAAGCGGCTGGAGTTTCTTTAACGGATATTGAGCGAGCGGTAGCTTCCGAGAACTTAACTATTTCGGCAGGAAATATCTCTGTGCAAGGCATGAAACGGACCGTTCGGGTAGTGGGACAATTTCCATCAGTGGACGAATTGTACAAAATCACGCTAAAATCTCCCACAGGAGGCATCGTTTACCTTCGCGACATTGCCACTTTAAAAGATAGTTTTAAAGAGCAAGAGAGTTTTTCGAGATTAGATGGCGCCAACGTAATCACGCTGAGTGTGATTAAACGATCGGGTGAAAATTTATTAGCTGCTGCCGACCATATTAAAGAGATTGTAAATAATGATTTGGGAAAAGTATTACCTAAAGATCTAAAATTGACCATCACGGGCGATATGTCGAGATACACTCGAAACACTTTGGATGAACTAATCAACACAATTATCCTTGGGTTTTTATTGGTTACCGTTGTTTTGATGTTTTTTATGGGTGTTAAAAATGCCTTTTTTGTTGGATTAGCGGTTCCTCTATCGATGTGTGTTGCCTTTATGATTATGCCAACAATAGGGTTTTCGCTCAACATGATTGTCATGTTTGGATTTATCTTTGCGTTAGGAATTGTAGTCGATGATGCCATTGTGGTGGTCGAAAACACCCATCGAATTCACAAAACTGTCCCTGATATAAAAATAGCTGCTAAAATGGCTGCTGGTGAAGTATTCTTGCCTATTTTATCGGGAACGTTGACCACGTTGGCTCCATTCTTTCCATTGGCATTCTGGCCCGGAATGGTAGGTAAATTTATGTACTATATGCCTGTTACTCTTATTATTACACTTTTTGCATCGCTATTTGTCGCGTACATTATGAACCCTGTTTTTGCAGTTGATTTTATGTCAAAGGACGATCATATTGTACACGATAAACGTCGTAAAAAAATGTTACTGAAAAACATCGGAGTGATGGCTATTTTGGCGACTATTGCATATCTTTCATCGTTGTTAGGTGTTGCGGCTAAAGTATTCCTCACCACTGGCAATGTTATCGTTATTTTTGCGCTACTTTATTCATTTCATAACTTTATAGGCTCTAAAATCATCCACCATTTTCAAGATGATATCTGGCCAAAATTTGTGCTTAGTTACGAACGATTGTTGAAGAAATTATTGATCGGTCGTCGTCCATCCAAGTTGTTATTTGCCACGATTGCTCTTTTCTTTCTTACCTTTGTATTGGTAGGAATTCGGAAACCTAAAGTATTGTTTTTTCCCGACAACGAACCCAACAGTATCAACGTATTAGTTAGAATGCCTGTGGGAACGGATCAAGTAGTAACGGATTCCATCACTAAAATAATTGAGCACCGTGTAATTGAAGCCATTGGCAAAGATAGCAATCTTGTGGAATCAATTATTTCGAACGTAGCCAGTGGCGCAGACGACGGAATGAGTTTTGATCGCACCACACAATCACACAAAGGAAAAGTGACCATCAATTTTGTGGAACACCATTTGCGCGAAGGGGTCAATACCAATGACTTTATGATCGAAATCAGAAATAAAATCAAAGGAATTCCTGGGGCAGAAATATCGGTCATCAAGAACAAAAATGGTCCTCCAACAGGCAAACCTGTCAACATTGAAATCAGTGGCGAGGACATGGAAGATCTGATTAAAGATGCCTCAAAATTCAAAAAACACTTAGATTCTCTAAAAATCCCAGGAGTAGAAGAGTTGCGCTCCGATTTTGAAGAGAGCAAGCCCGAAATCATTGTCGAATTGGATAGAGAAAGAACTACTCGTGAAGGGTTAAGCACCGCACAAATAGGGATGGAATTGCGAAGTGCAATCTTTGGGAAAGACATCAGCAAATTCAAACAGAATGAAGATGAGTTCCCTATTCAGTTAAGATATTCAACCGATCAACGTGAGAGCATCGACAACATCATGAATATGAAAATATCATACAGAGATATGGCCAGCGGTCAATTTCGTCAAATTCCTCTT
>JBBRGJ010000130.1:0-9389 GCA_038240835.1 Bacteroidales bacterium
GTAATGCCAAGATTGTTCAGCTGAGTTTCCTGCGCTGTTACAAACAATCATTCCTCTGCGTGCTGCAAAAGTAGCCGCTAAAGAGGCGCGACTTACTCGTCCGGTCATATCTGCATACGTGCGAACGATGGTGGTATCATCAAATTTTGTATATCCCAACGATGAGTTTATCACATCCACGCCAGCACTATCTGCATATTCTAAAGCAGCTACCCAGTTATCCTCTTCTATTAAATTCTCACTTGGAGCATCTTCGCTACGAAGTAATAAATATGAAGCTTTTGGCGCTGTGCCAACTAAAGAATCGGGAATGTTTCCACCCATGATCGAGAGAACCATCATTCCATGAGTGCTCTCTTCAAATATATTTGAGTTTGGATCAACAAAATCTTTAAATCCAACAATCTGATCATTAAGCCACAAACTGTCGAAAGCTGGAAGTACATCGGCATGAAAAAAACCTGCATCAACTACTCCAATCAGCATTCCATTCCCAGAAAAACCATTTTGATGAAGAAAATCTCCTTTAATCATCGAAATTTGACGATAGGCATTCCCATAATTATAATCATTTGTGGTTTTCCCTTCGTTGTCGTTTTTTGTCACACTGACCAATGATGGTGAGTTTTTAGTGATGGGCAACACGGAAAATGAATTCTTTTTCTTTAACGGAACTGCATTATTCTTGGTTTTTTGGACCGATTGAACAAATGGAAAATTCCGTATTTTTGAAACAATTGCAGTATCCGAAGTAAAGAAAGTAGCACCATTATGCCACCTCGAAGTGGTCAACACACTCGCACCAGAATTTACAATACTATCTAAATACCAACCATTTACTGGAAAATCTTGCGGAGTAATGGTGATATCCATTCTATTTCTTCGATCTATAGCCCGTTGAGAAAGAAATGTAAGTGGCTGACTAACAGAATATGTAGAATTTGATTTATCTTTAAATTCAACCCAATACTTATTCGGAGCCGTTTGAGCAATTAGCAATGATTTTACCGATAGTAATAACAATACGACAAGTCCTTTTTTGAAAAATTTATTCATAACATTCCATTTTTTTTGAAAATCACCCATTGAAAAAAATGGGAACTTCTGTTTTTAATATCTTTTCTGTGAATATTTGTATCCCGATTTTATATCAAACGATCCAGATACAGGATTAAATGGATGGTAAACATGCACTTTCGTTTTTTCGACCAACCCTTTGTTATACCCGTATATCTCTGTTTCAATATCCGAGTTTATGAGGGAGGCAAATCGTTCTAAATCAATGCTAACTGCATTATTGTATGCAACATTATTGACCATCGGTGACGAAAATGAGACGCATTTAGACATCTTCTCACCGAGATTGTTGTATGCGTTGGCATTCCATGAGCTTTTTAGATTAATTGGAAAAACAATTTTAGAAAAAGTTTTATTGTTTTCGACTCTAAGACCTTCTGATTTGGTTTTTAAAGCATACCAAACAGAATCTAATCTCCATGTTTCGCTAAGATCTGCTTTTAATAGACGCTCAATTCTATATAAAGAATCGCCACTATAATTCTGTGAAATTGATTCTGTAAACTCACACAACAAATAATTGGACGTATCGATGGTTTGATCAAAATCGTTCCAGAAGATATATTGCACATTGTAAAACGCAGAATCTCCGACTGTTAATGGAAAATATTCATATCCAAAATCAATCGATTCTGTTACAGGCTCCTCTTTTTTACATCCCAAAAGAGCGACTACAAACATCAATATCACAAAATAGGTTCGTCTCATAATTTTGTATATAAAAAACCACCCGCTACTACATCTTGTCCATCATAAATCACTGCCGACTGGCCAGGTGCAATGGATGGAACATCTTCTAGGAACTGGATGTGAATATAATCTTCAAATTGATTTACAATAGCCGCCGAACCTTTGTCCTTATACCTAATTTTTACCGTAGCCAAATAATCGGTGGGAATGGAATCCAATTTTACAAAGTTTACTTTTTTGATAAAAGCCTCTTTTCCACCCAGTTCTGATTTAGGACCTAAGGTAATCGTATTCGTTTCTGCATCTATTTTCAAAACATAAAAAGGTTCGCCCATGGCAATCACTAATCCTTTGCGCTGACCGATGGTATAATATGGAAATCCTTTGTGTTTGCCCAATACTTTTCCGGAGGTATTGATAAAATCTCCTTCTCCCACCATCTCTTCGATATTTGGAACATTTATCTTTAAAAAAGATCGATAATCATTGTCAGGAATAAAACAGATATCGTAACTCTCTCTCTTGTCTGCAATTTTATCATAACCCCTCTCCTTCGCCATTTCTCTAATCTGAGGTTTGCTATAACCTCCGAGTGGAAAGAGCGTTCGTGCAAGTTTCTCTTGAGAAAGTCCCCACAATACATACGATTGATCTTTTATCTCATCGGTTCCTTTTGAAAGAACAAAACGATCTTCTACTTTTGTAATTTGAGCATAATGTCCCGTTGCAATGTACTGGCAACCTAACGCATCTGCTTTGCGCAATAATGCATCCCATTTCATGTGAATATTGCACATAATACAAGGATTTGGAGTTCGTCCTTTTAGATATTCACCCACAAAATCGTTGATAACCATCTCTTTAAACTCATCTCTCAGATCAAGGACATAGTGAGGAAAACCTAAATTAACAGCCACTGTTCTAGCATCGTTGATTGAATCGAGGTTGCAACACCCTTTTTCGGGCGCTTGATCGCCTAAATATTCGTAATCCCAAACCTTCATCGTAATCCCAAGGACTTCATACCCTTGTTCAGATAAAAGCATGGCAACGACCGAACTATCTAGACCACCGCTCATTGCAACTAAAACTCGCTCTTTTTTCATTACGTACTATTTCTTTTTAAACAATTTTGGGCGAAACGATTTTAAATATCCTAAATCAGATTCATTTACTATAACATCAAAACCAATATCTTGTTTAAAAATCACTTTATAAATCCCCTCTTCAATCTCTTCTAACCTCTTTGGTGCTTTATGTGAACCTAAAATGGTAGGAGTATAATAGAAAAAACCAATGTTGGAAAGATAATCCGAAAGGTAAGTCCAATCGCCATCTCCTTTTATTTTTTGACCTTTTTTGGTGACCACCGTGTATGATTTGACTTTTTCGAATACGTACGAGATGGAATCAGCAGAAACTTCCGTTTTTCCAGTGGCTGAATTCCAAATCCAAAGTCTATCCCAATCGGCTATGCCAGCGATTACTTTCCGTTTGTGAACTACTTTTCCCGCTTGATCAAAATAGGTGATGATGGAATCTTTTAAAGAGTTTTTATAGATGCCTTTTTCGTACAAACCTCCATCGGGATAATTTGCAAAATAAGGACCGTTGGCTTTTCCATTTTTGTAATTAATCTGATAACGTAATTTGTCATTCATCGACCACGCTTGCATAGGACCATCTTGCTTGTCGTTTTTCCAATTTACCTCTTCGAGTGGTTTTCCGGTAAGTGGATCGTATTGAATCCATTGACCATGCTTTTTGCCCAATAGAAATGATTCTTTAGCCACTTTTATATTGTTATCCGAAAAGTAAACCCAAACGCTATCTTTTTCCTTATTGATAAACTTGCCAAAAGAGCTTAAGTTTCCATTAAAGTGATAGGTATGAACCCAGTTTGTACTGCCATTGGCCGAAAAAATAGATTCACTTTTTATCGTTTTACCATCATCGTAATAGTAGGTAAACTTTCCAACGGGAATACCGTGGTTAAACTGACCAATATACATAGTTTTTCCATACTCTACTTTTTCCCACTTTCCATGTTTCAACCCTTTGGCATCGACTCTATTTAAAGAATCTTTTTGAGCTAACACATTGAATGATAGACTAAATAAAAAAACAGATAAAACAACAAGATGAAGTTTATATGTTGAAAAACTGTGGTTTTGTTTACATTTATTCATAATACACAATTGATTGAAATATAAGTATAACGACGAAATTAAATAAAAATTTTGGACATAGTCCCAAGTGAATCAAAACAGTAATCGGCGTGACTGAGATTGTACACATGTTTGTACTCCGTGCCAACCACTACAGTGGTCATTTTCAGCTTCTTGCCAAATGAGATATCCGTCACAGTATCGCCCACCATGATTGAGTTGCTAAAATCAATGTCTGGAAAATACTCTTTAGCTTTTAACCCCATGCCAATGTTTGGTTTGCGCATGTTCGATTGATCGGATTTTAACTGTGGAGCTACGTAAACTTTGTCTATTCGTCCACCAGCATCGGATACCAATTGAATCATTTGAGCATGAACACGATCTGCATCTTCCATGGTCATCAAATTCTTGCCAATTCCCTGTTGATTGGTCACTACAATAATACGAGGAAAAAGTTTTGCAAAAATAGCCAACGCCTCTTTTACCCCATCGATAAAAACAAATTGATCGGGTGTGAAAATGTACGAATCCATTGGACGAACATTGATAACTCCATCCCGGTCGAGAAAAAGTGTCGTGTTTTTGTTTATCTCATCGGGTAATATCATAATTGCGGAAATAATGTGTTTTCAATAATATTGCACATTACATGGCCCACCATAATGTGTGCTTCTTGTATATGCGGAGTTGTTTTGGAGGGAATATTAATCAAAATATCACACAAAGCTCCCATTTCACCACCAGTTTCTCCAGTAAACCCAATAACAGTCATGCCCGCTTTTTTGGCAGCATCTATCGCATTGATGATTACTTTGGAATTTCCAGAAGTAGAAATTGCCACCAAGACATCCCCTTTTCTACCTGCTGCTTGCACCATTCTTTGGTAGACAACTTCGTAGGAATAATCGTTGGCAACGGCGGTGATGTAAGATCCGTTTACATGAAGTGCTTCTGCGTATAAAGGCGGACGATCGTAATAAAATCTCCCCGAAAGTTCCGCCGCCAAATGTTGAGCATCCGCAGCACTTCCACCATTGCCACAAAAAAGAACCTTGCCTCCATTGTTGTAAGTAGAAATTATTGACAAAGCCGCCTGATCTATGGTGTTCAACAACAAATCATTTAGCAACATAGACTCTTTTACCGAGATTGAACTTTGAAAAAATGCTTTTATGTGATCGATGTTTTTCATGATATTAATTGACATTGATTTTTTTATCGACTAAATATTGATTTTTATCCGGAGAAGTTCTCGAAATCATTTCTGCTAAATAACCCGCTATAAAAAGTTGCGAACCAATAATCATGGTTACCAATGCAAGATAAAATAGTGGCTGATCGGTAACATCTCTAAAACCAATAGTTCCTGAATAGACATGAATAATTTTAGCAACAATCAGCCAAATAGCGATAAATACGCCCATGATGAAAAACAAAAGTCCCATGGTGCCAAAAAAGTGCATTGGTTTTTTGCTGAATTTTGAGACAAAGGCGATGGATAACAGATCCAAGAAACCGTTGATGAATCGGTTGACGCCAAATTTAGTCGTTCCATATTTACGAGATTGGTGGACGACTACTTTTTCGCCAATCTTATCAAAACCGTTCCATTTGGCTATGATTGGAATATATCGGTGCATCTCTCCGTAAACTTCAATCGATTGAGTTACTTTTCCATTGTAAGCTTTTAACCCACAATTAAAATCGTGAAGTTTAATACCAGAAACCTTACGAGCAGCCCAGTTGAACAATTTTGTAGGAAGGGTTTTTGTGATGGGATCGTAGCGTTTACGTTTCCAACCCGAAACCACATCAAATCCATCCGTCATCACCATACGATACAACTCAGGAATTTCGTCGGGACTGTCCTGAAGATCCGCATCCATAGTAATCACCACATCGCCAGTCGCTATTTCAAAACCGGTATTGAGCGCTGCGGATTTGCCATGATTTCGTCTAAACTTCACCCCTTTTATCGAGTTATTCTCCGATGATAATTGTTCAATTACACTCCAAGAAGTGTCCTTACTGCCATCGTCGACCAAAATAATCTCGTAAGAAAATTGATTTTGATCCATTACTTTTTTAATCCATGCACATAATTCTGGAAGAGACTCTTCCTCGTTGTACAAAGGAACTACTACTGATATATCCATTATTCAATGTCTTTTGTGATACCTTCGAAGGTGTTGTTTTTTTTGCGAGTAAATGCTGATACGATTAATGCTAATACAAGTCCCCAAATGGTGTTGCCAAGCAACTGATAAGCAGACTGTTTGAGCGGTGTCATAGAGATAAGTGCATCCATTTGAGATTGTTTAAACTGCTCTGGCATGCCTGTATTTGAACTAATTGCTATTAATTGGCTGTCAATCATATTGGTAAACGATTCTGTATCAATGACTCCGTAAACCAAAAAGGTCAATAACGAGATGACAATGCTTGAAAACATCATCAATAATAAGCTATTCAGAAAACATTGGCCATATTTGATGTAGCCTCCTAAATATTTATTTCTATATTCTTGATTCGACATCACGAGAATTATAACGTTTATAATCAACGAAATAATCCCAACAATCATCGCTACTGTAGTATTTGCCCCTGCCCCAAAAGCATAATTACCAATGAACGTAATCGCAGATATTCCGGCTAAAATTCCACCCCACTTAAGCGATACTTGTAACAAATTGTTGTCTTTCATAATCTGATTTTTTTTAATTATAGGCAAAAATAAGATTTTTTTTCTGAAATATCGATATTAGATGGTGGCAATATTCAAACGAAACTGCATTATTTGAGAAAATAGGTGTTATTTACAAATATGATTTGGGAATATATCAACTTCTAAATGCAAAAAACATCAATTATTTAAATCTGTTAACCCAAGTTTGATCGATAATTTTTGACTATGATGCATTTTTGAGTTGCATTTTGAACGTGTTTAATAATCTGAGAGTGTTACAAAAAGCTCAAAATCAACACTTTTGAGAAACTTAAACGTGTAGTTCGAATATTCGTGCCTTTATCATAGATATGCTTGTAGACGGTGCACAGCAATAGTCCGAATATTCGTACCTTTATTTTAGATTTGGTTGTGGACGGTGCAAGGCTTTTTTATAAATTCAATTTTATTCAATTTAAAATGATACAGAATAAGAGTTTCTGTCAATTAGCTCTCCTTTTCTATTAAATTTGTCTATTGTCAATATTGAATTTCCATTTTCTGAATAAACCACACGTTTTATTAATCTGTTTTTTTTATCGTATAAATACCATTTCCCAGCCTCTTTATTATTATTATTTATTATTCCTAACGATGTAAAACCATTATCCCATTTAATCATAACTTGCTTATATTCTCCTGTTTCGTTTAAAACATATAAATTGCCTTTTACATCTTTTAACATCACAGTGTTTTTATAATCACTTGTTTTTGACAAATAAATATCTTCTATGGTTTTATTAAGTATTGGGGTTTTTCCTCTTTTATCCATTGTAGCACAAGATGTTAATAAGAAAATAATGACACTTAATATATAAAATCTAAAAATCATTATGCTTTAATTTTAATATTAGTTCCTGTGTTTTTATTCATCCTTGTTACTGGTATATTAGATGATGCATCAGGCGTTTGCCCTTTTTCATCTCTTCTATATTTCTTACCAACTTTAATAGCCTCATTTAAAGGAGCACTGTAAACATCTTCAAGAGCTTCTTTTGTGTTAAAATCATAGTCATAGCTTGCCTCTTTATCTATTTGTTCTTTGGTTGATATATGGTCTTTTTCTACGGACATTGTTTGAATTGGTTTTTCTTCAAAATCAATCCCATCAACTTTTGCCTGTGTTTCAATTCTATTAAGATCGGGCGTAATAACTACATCATTATACAAGCCGTCATTACCTGTTGTCCATTGTGGATCCACCGTTCTTAATTTTGAATTAGCACCATTTTGTTTTAAAGAGTTTACATTTTGTTTGTCTGATAAATCAATAACTACAATAGTTCTAATATGTTGTAATTCATCATATATTTTTGTTCCTACTACAGAAGAAGTTATCTTATCTAATACAGGTTGAGTGTTTTCAATAAACTCTTTTGATACAGCGCCACCAGAAGCCGTTTGCCATTGGCCATTAACTTTTACTACCTTTTCTCGTGTTTTGGGGTCAACAACATCTTTTCCATCTGGGTCAACAAACTGGACAGGACTATTTAGCGTGTAAGAATATGGACTAATATCAGGATACTTAGCCTGCATTGGATCCAAACTCAACCATCTCCCCAATCTCGAATCATAAATCCTACCGCCAAAGTCCAGCGAGTTCCCATCTCCCTTGAGCTCATTGTCGTTCTCCCGCCAAAAGAGCGGACAAGCCTGTCCACCAAACCCAAACCAATCCTTTTCGCCACTAAACGCACGGCTGTCCATTCCAAAACCAAATGAATTTGGAGCAAAAGCGGTTTTGAAAAATATTGAGTTGTCGCTCATGGTTTAGTTTTGGTTTTTATCGAGAGCTAAATTAAGTTATTTTTGGTTTGCTTGGTGAAATAAAAGCAAAAAAACCAAGTTTTACTCCTTCGTTGACCTCCAAAATCCACTGAAAGACGGACTGGAAAGAATTCGTTACGGCGAATAAAAAAAGAAAGATAAAATGGCAGAAAGTGATGTAGGACCAAGGAACTTAAATGGTTTTTTTTGTTTATTGATAAGTCTTTAGAACGCTCCACCATACTTTAACAAAGCTAATTATAGATTTGGCGGATTGATTAAACTGATTAACGAAGAAGTCAATTTTTGAAACCCTTTTATAATAAAATACGGATTAAGACTTGATTTTAAAACCTATTTGTTTTCTTGGCGTTGGATTTTCTTGCTTATCTAATAATTCATCCAAGTAACTAAAGACAAGCTCTATACTTTTATCCTGATTTGATAATTTTCGCTTAATGGATTCTATTTCAAGACGTAAACCTAAATTATCGGTTAGCATTTCCCTTATTTTGGTGAACATTCGCATTATTTGAATATTCACCTGAATTGCCCTATCGCTACTTAAAACACCTGACAACATTGCTACTCCTTGCTCTGTAAATACATTGGGTAAACTTCGTGTTCCTCCCCAACTTGATATTCCAGATTGGAAGAGCAAGTTCTCAAACTCTGGCTTTGTCAACTGAAACATAAAATCTTCTGGAAAACGTTTAAAGTTCCTTTTAACTGCCTTGTTTAAATTACCTGTTGTTACCCCATAAAGTTCTGCTAAATCTTTATCTAACAGCACTTTCTTTTCCCTTATTAAATAGATTTTTAGAGGTCATCATTTAATTTCATATCTTTGCAACCTAGAAAAACAAAAGAACTATGGAAATATTCAAAGGTCAAAATCTCATAGAGTTTGCTGAACGCTTCAAAACGGATGAGGATTGTATGATATACCTATCAGA
>JBBRGJ010000131.1:0-9355 GCA_038240835.1 Bacteroidales bacterium
CAATCCTTCCATCGGAGATTTATAAATCACCCCAACGTTCACATCAAACTCACTGGCAACTTCTTTGAGTAAATCGGCAAAATAGTAGGAGACTGATCCAATAAAGGAGACGTTTAGACTTTGGTAGTTAGTGTATTTGCACACTTGGTTTTGGAAGAAATCTCGGAAACTTGATTTGGCAATCTCTCTAATTTCTGGGATATGTAAATTTTGATGAATAAAAGGAGTAAACGAAGCTAAATATCGATTAGGTTTGGGCTGATTATACACAGCATCCAAAACGTTTTCTAAGGAGTAATTGTATTGATTTTTGAAAAGCTCTTGAGTATTTACGGACAAATCTCCTCGTAGATATTTAGTCAGCAATATTTTACCTAAATGACCGCCACTTCCTTCGTCTGCAAAAAAGTAGCCCAAGGATGGAACATTCTCTATAATCTCTTTTCCATTGTACAAACATGAATTGGAACCAGTGCCCAAAATGCAAGCAATTCCCTCTTTGTCCATACACAATGCGTGGGCAGAAGCCAAAAGATCATGGTCGATTGAGATCATAGAATTCGAGTAGAAATTACGCAAGGCACTCTCTACAATTGACTGTTTAGTGACTGTAGAGCATCCTGAGCCATAAAAATGGATTTCATTTGGTTGCAATGCTCCCATCGAAGGGATCAATTCATTTTTGATGATCCCTATCACTCCATTCGTATCGATAAAGTATGGATTTATTCCCATGGTAAAACATTGCATTTCAACTTTGCCATTATTCAGCAAAACCCATTCAGTTTTAGTGGAACCACTATCAGCGATTAAAATCATCATATAATTGTATAAATTTGGGAATAAAAATAATCAATCCAACCATTGCAGAGATGATTGCTACGACAAACACAGCTCCTGCGGAAATATCTTTCGTCTGTTTTGCAAATATTGAATATTCTGGGGATATTTTGTCCACCACAGATTCAATGGCAGTATTGATTAATTCAAAAGACAATACTCCTGATATGCAAATCAAAAGAATACACCATTCAATCATAGAAACTTTCAGAAACACAGCTACTAATACAACCAATGTAGCAATCAATAGTTGAATCTTGAAGTTCCGCTGTGAGCAAGCCAAGCGAAATCCTCTCAATGCGTATATCAATCCAATTCCATGCTTTTTATCCGACTTCATACACACATCCTTCCAAGGCTATATTGGTGTTTTCAAAAACTTCTCGTGCTTGCAAAAGCAGTTCATTTGTATCGTGATATTTAGCAGAAAAATGTCCGATTATCAGTTGGGAAACATTTGCCATTTTCGCAATTTGAGCTGCCTGCCGAGCCGTACTATGCGATTTGGCTGCTGCTGATTCTAATTTTTCATCGCCAAATGTTGCTTCATGATATAATAATCCAACATTCTTGAAATTATCAACAATTTCGGGGGCAAATAATGTATCGGAACAATAGGCAAAACTATTAGCAACAGTATGTTTGTCAGAAAAAAGAAAGCCATGAGTCGGCACTCTATGCGTTAATGGAAAAGCCCTCACGGTTAGATCTTCTGTTTCAAGAATAATTGCTGCCGTTTCTGGTTTTAAATAATGAAAAATCAATAAAAAACCCAATACTGTATTTGTGGTTTCAAGTGATACTTGAATGAATTTTTCAATTTGTTGATTGGCATAGATATGCAAGGGGCGGGTTCTATTATTAAGGTAATAAGTAGACAGCAAACCAATTATCCCGAAAAAGTGATCGCCGTGCAAATGGCTAATAAAGATATGGTCTATGCCGCCATATTTAACCTTATGTTTGATTATTTGATATTGAGTTCCTTCTCCACAGTCGACTAAGTACAAAGATTGATTATGAGCAACTACTTGAGCACTCGGATGTCTATCGACTCGAGGAGATGCAGAGCTGTTTCCTAAAACTGTAATTTTCACAATTATATTTCTTTTACACAAAAGTACAAAAAAAATAGGCATACTTTTCAGCATGCCTATTTTTAGAATATGATTACAAATTATTATTCGTTTTCATTTTTATGTAGTTCGTCGCGTAAATCAGCTAATGCTTGAATATCACCTAATGTAGTTTTTTCTGAATTATCATTAGATTTTTTCATGCTTTTGCTTGAATCTTTCGCTTTTTTCTTATCGTCCGATTGTTCTTTGTTTTTGAAATCAGGACCTACTTCTTGCCAAAGTTTAGTATGAGAAAGGATGATTTTCTTGTTATCTTTTGAGAATTCGATAACTTGGAAATCAAGAACTTCTTCTAATTTAGCAGTAGTATTGTCTTCTTTTAACAAGTGACGTTGAGGAGCAAAACCTTCAACACCATAAGGTAAAGAAACGATCATTCCTTTATCTGCAGAGTTGATGATAGTTCCTTTGTGTTCTGAACCTACATTGAATAATGTTTCGAAAACATCCCAAGGATTTTCTTCTAATTGTTTGTGACCTAAACTCAATCTACGGTTATCAGCATCTACTTCAAGAACCACTACTTCGATAGTTTCTCCAATTTTAGTAAATTCTGCTGGATGTTTGATTTTTTTAGACCATGACAAGTCAGAAATATGGATAAGTCCATCAACACCTTCTTCTAATTCAACAAAGATACCGAAGTTGGTAAAGTTGCGAACGATTGCAGAATGTTTGGTATTGATAGCATATTTAGAAGCGATATTAGCCCAAGGATCTGGTTTCAATTGTTTGATTCCCAATGACATTTTGCGTTCTTCGCGATCTAATGTAAGGATAACAGCTTCTACTTCCTCAGCAACTTTTAAGAAATCGTGAGCAGTACGTAAGTGTTGTGACCATGACATTTCAGAAACGTGGATAAGTCCTTCTACACCTGGTAAAATTTCGATAAATGCACCGTAATCAGCGATTACAACAACTTTCCCTTTAACAGTATCCCCAATTTTCAAATCAGCATTCAACGAATCCCATGGATGAGGAGTAAGTTGTTTTAGACCTAGAGCAATACGTTTTTTGTTTTCATCAAAATCAAGGATAACTACGTTGATTTTTTGATCCAATTGAACGATTTCTTCTGGGTGATTGATACGTCCCCATGAAAGATCGGTAATGTGGATAAGTCCATCTACGCCACCAAGGTCGATAAATACACCGTATGAAGTGATGTTTTTAACTGTACCTTCAAGGATTTGTCCTTTTTCAAGTTTAGCAATAATGTCAGCTTTTTGAGCTTCCAACTCATCTTCGATAAGTGCTTTGTGAGAAACAACAACGTTTTTATATTCGTGGTTGATTTTAACCACTTTGAATTCCATTGTTTTGCCAACAAAAATATCGTAATCACGAATAGGTTTAACATCGATTTGTGAACCTGGCAAGAAAGCTTCAATTCCAAATACATCTACAATTAAGCCGCCTTTAGTACGACATTTAACAAAACCAGTAATGATTTCGTCAGTGTCATGTGCTTTATTAACACGTTCCCATGAACGTAAAACACGAGCTTTTTTGTGTGATAAAATTAATTGACCTGTTGCGTCTTCTTGACTTTCAACATATACTTCAACAAGATCACCTGGTTTAAAGTTAGGATTGTATCTCAACTCAGAAACAGGAATAATACCATCAGATTTGTATCCAATGTTTACAACAGCTTCGCGTGAGTTAATAGCGACAATTGTTCCATCTACTACTTCGTTTTCAACAATTGCGTTGAAAGTTTCGTTGTAAAGACTTTCCAATTTTTCGTGCTCTGCAGCACTGTAAATCACTTGTTTTTTACCAATTGTATCCCAATTAAATTCACCTGCAACTTGAACTGGAAATACTTGTCCTTCGTTTAATAATTCTTCAGACATTCTTTTTTTTTAAATGTGGCTTGTTAGGCCGGGTTAATAAATACGAGGTCGTTTTTAAATCTTACATGAAGAGCCTCTTTCAAATAAGAGTGCAAAATTACGAAAAATGTTTTGATGTACAACTATTTACCTAAAATATTTATGCTTATTTTTGGTTAAAAGGTGTTTCCGTCAATAAATCACTTAAAATTGTAAAAAATAATTTGAAATTTGATTTTTTTGATGGTTCAAATAAAAATGATAAATTTGTAAAAAATTAGAAACTATGCAATTAAACAAACACTTTCTGATAATCTTTTTACTAATAGCCCTAATTCCCAACAGGGGCTCTTCTCAATACGTTCCCTCCTACTTAAAAAAACCGCTCAGTCAGGCGAAAAAAAGCAAAATAGCATCTCTGAATCCTGGGAGAGATAAGTTGCTCCGAACCATTGAAAAATTAGATTCTAGCGATTTAATGAAAAACGCTTCCTGGGGAGTAATGGTCATGGATGCTGGCAGTGGCACTGTAATAGCTGCCCACAACGAAAAACGTTTGCTCACTCCTGCATCGTTGATGAAAGCAATAACTACCGGTGCTGGCTATCTTCAATTAGGTTCTAATTTTAGATTTGCCACCAAATTATTTTACGCTGGTGAAATAACTTCGGATTCTATTCTGAAAGGAGATTTAATTCTTTTAGCAAGTGGCGATCCGTCTATTTGTTGCTCACGATGGACTCAAACGAGTCCGGAATCAGTTTTCGACCAATTCACCACCCAAATAAAAGCGTTAGGAATTCATAAAATTGAAGGGAAAATAGTCATCGACCAATCCTCTTTCGACGACATGCAATCTTCCCCAAATTGGAACTGGGGAGATATGGGAAATTACTTTGGAGCAGGATCTTCGGCATTGTGTTTCAACGAAAACATCACTCACTTTTGGCTAAACTCCTCAGGAGACGTAGGAAGTCTAACCTCCATAGACTCAATTTATCCAAAAATTCCAAATGCAGAATATCGCAATTACATTGAATCGGCATCGCCAACATCTGGAGATAATGCAAATATATTTTCATCTGCAACCGGAAACATTGTGGAACTAAGAGGTACTATTCCTGCTGGCAGAAACTCATTTTTGCTAAAAGGAGCTAACTTTCACCCAGAAATAACCTTTGCGACAGAGTTTCAAAAGTATTTAGCTTCAAATGGTGTGGAGACAACCTCAGAAGTCGAATACCTTGATTTTAGATCGAAAAAAGATACCAATATTGTAAGAAATTTAATTACCACCTATTACTCTCCTACATACAATACATTGGCATCGTTTACCAACAAAACAAGCCACAACATGTTTGCTGAAGCATTTTTGAAACAGATGGGACGTCAGCGATATGGCATTGGCTCTTATTATACGGGTGTGAGAGCAGTAGATCAAGCACTTGCAAAAATTGGAATGTCGCAACAAGAGTTTGTAAATGTAGATGGAAGTGGATTGTCTAGATTAAACCTGGTGTCTCCTTCTTTTGTATGCAAATACTTCCGACAAATTTCAAGATCAAGCGCTTATAGTAATTTTTACAACTCATTATCGCAGGCCGGAGAATCGGGCACCATTGGCTGGATGTTTAAAGGGACAGCTGCAGCACATAACTTAAGGGCAAAAAGCGGCAGTATCGAACGGGTTCGCTCTTATGGCGGTTATGTAACCAATAAAAAGGGGAGACTTCTCACCTTTGCAATCATAGTAAATAACTTTAACGAAAGACAGAACGCCATTGTAACTCAACTTGAGAAGCTGATGATTGATATTGCTGAATCGGATTAGTAGATGTTGAGTCTGTAAAGTCTATAAAGTGCCGAATTATCAATCCGCCGATTGGCGGATTATTAATTTTTCGAGAATCCACGAAAAACGGAGATTCGCTAAAAGCGATGTTTTTCGGGGATCCGCAAAGTGCCGAAAAATGAGTCATAACAGAGAGGAACAAAAGCCATAAGGGCTGAAAGCCCGAAATCAATTTAGGGTCGGGCAACGTCCGATCCCTAAATGTAAAAGAGTTGAAGATTTTGGCATAAAAATGGGTTTGCTTCGCACCCATTTTTATGCCAAAATCAATTGGTTTTTTTCGATTATTAACCCCATCTCGTTAAAATTAACGAGATGGGGTTAATAATCTTCGACACCTTCGGCACCGTGAAGACACAAACCATCTGTGCCGACAAAGTAGGAGCAAAATCCAAAAAAAATTTTTTTATCTATTTTTTTACACTTCTATTTGTTTTATGTAAATATATTATTACATTTGCAACAAGTATTAATATAAAACCCAAAAAAAACAATTATTCACTAAAAAAAAATCACATGAAGAAACAAAAAACGAGTTTCATGAAAAACTCTAAAAACAACGTGCACACACACACACACCGCTTAGGCGATGGTTGTTGGCAACTTTTATTGCGATCATATTGTTGCCTATGATTGGGAAAAGTCAAAGTACCTGTGCCACTGCTGAAAATGATTCTCCTGGCACTAATACTCAAGGATCAACTCGTTTTTTTTCTTCTAATGATTATTGGCTTACTTTTGTTGGAGATTCCACAATGAACTACTATATCCAAACTAGCTTTGTTGATAGTTTGTTATCTCAGAATCCAATGCAAATTAGCTTGTATAGAGGCGGATGTAATGATTTAACTCTAATCAAAACAGATTCAATACCGATAACTTACGATTCTATGCAAACAGGAGCTAATTATTATGTGAAAATTCATTCTAGACAAGATTCTATTTCATTTAGGTTGTTTTCAATTTTTGTTACGAAAAATTTAGCGACAAATTGTGATTCAACAGAATGTGATATATTAAGAAATGGCAACTTTACATTTATGGATCCAATTGTAACTGGTGTAAACTCACATGACCCTTTTTGGCCCATTAATTGGATTTGCAGATGGGGGTCGATTGGTTCTCAACTTGAGCCTAGAAGGCATCCAAGTGCGACCACAAGTTTTGGTGCTCTTGACGTTGGATATGCATATATGTGGACAATAATGGTTGATACAGCGACATTGCGACAATATGACTGGAATGAAGTGATTTCTCAAGTTGCATTCATCCCTCAAGGCATCTATGATGTGAGCTTGGCTTATAAAAAAACGGACACTATCAATTTGCCTGCTGATCACTTATTAATGAATATTGTACCAGGAAATGTGAGCACCGTTCCAACAACTTTTAATGGTTCAATATTAACTACTACTAGTTTAGCAATTGATATACAAAATATTAATAATATTGATTGGGAATATCACACAAATGAATATTCGATACCACAATCAGGCATCTACACAGTTGAAGTAATGCCATTCAATACGCAAAACCAAGGAATGGCATCTTGGGTTATTTTAGACAATATTCATATCACTCCAAAACCAACAGCACAAATACTTACATCTTATTGTAAGCCTGTTATTAGTTTCGATTGTGTATTAAATGGTTGCCATACAATAGATCATGTTATTTGGAACTTTGGTGATGGGACATCCTTTACTTCGGCCCAAGGCGAAACAATTGGCTCCCACGATTATGGCGCTGGAGGTTCATTCACTGTTACAGCAACAATTTTTTATAGAATTTATAATTCACCCGCAATTGCAAGTATTACACAAGCGATTGTTGTTAATACTAGTGATCAGATTGAAAGACTTGATATTGAAGGCAATAGAAATACCTGTGATTCTATAACATCTTATTCAACCATTAATAGTTTTACTGGTACGAACTGTACATGGACAATTTCTCCTGCCAATGCAGGAACCATTATTGCAAACAACAATCATACTGTGACAATCAATTGGCATGAATATAATATGGCCAATGGCCAACCAGTAACTCTTACTTTAAATGACGGCTTATGCAGCAAAAGCATAAATATCTGGAAATGTTGTAAAGATGCCACTGGTGTTGCTCCATTACTAAACGATGAAACTATTTCTTCGAATTTGAGTGGTGGTACATATTATTTAAATGGAACAATCACCATCGATGGAAGTGTAACAATTGCTGGTGTTACATTTAACATGGCGCCAGAAGCAAAGATTGTTTTAAAAGTTCCATCAACCTTTAATGTAAATACTTCGACGATTAAAGCTGGTTGTAACTATATGTGGGATGGAATATTCAATTCAAACGCAAATTCAACTGTTACTGCTCAAACATCAACAATACAAGATGCAAAAAATGCGATTGTATCAGAAAACGGGGGGTATGTCTCTGTTTCAAACACGTTGTTTAACTTGAATAATTATAGCATTAAAGTATTGAATTCTACCGTTCCCAACCCATTAAACGTCTCCAATTGCAAATTCTATTGCACCACTGACGGAACCGGAGCTACACCAAGAAATCTGATAGCACCTCTTAATAATGATCGAGGTGCTGCGGGTATTGATATAAATAATGTATGGGCTATACAAGTGGGAGATATTAATAAAGCAACGAAGAACAAGTTCAGCTATACTATTAACGGAATTAATATCAGCAACTCTAATGCGACTATTTACAATAATAATTTTGTAAACTTTCCAGTGGTAGAGAGTAACTTCGGTGCTGGCATTGCTATTTCGGGCAATAGTAACACCACAAGATCCGTAGTGATTGGTGGCTACAACAGTGGAAATAATATTTATACCAATTTGTTCAGCAATTGCAGAATAGGAATTTTCCAGCTCAACCAGGCGAACATAAAAGTATTGTGCGATACGTTTGTTTCTTGTATGGAAAGCGCGACCAAAATTTTGGCAAATTCGTACCGCAATATAGACTTTTCCAAAAACAGGATTCAAACCGCTCCATACGGTTTGTTGATTAACGATTTTATGAATACCCGTTTGGTTGTTGACAGCAATAGTATTTACAATGTAACAAATGGAATTACAGCCCAAAATGCAACTTCACAAGAATGTTATGGTGCCACATTTCGAAAAAACACAATCACAGGGACTTTTAAAAATGGCATACAATTATCGAATGTAAAAGGTCGTAATCTGATTCCAATTGGTCCTCCAGGATATGAACGCCAAATTCCATATATTTACGGCAACACCATTACATTTGGCAGCTACAATCTTTCTGGTACTACTGATTATATGGGTATTTATATTATTAATGGATACGATACTTACATCGAAGAGAATGTTGTAAACACGCCAACATACACAGTTGCCAATTTGGCACAGGGACTCAAACTTTATGGTATTAATGTCTTCGCATCTCCAAAAACCACACTTTGCAGTAATACCATAACAAATTTGGGTATGGGAATTTGCATGGAAGGATTATGTTCGGTTTCTACGTTGAAAAGCAACTCGATGAATAATAATTATTATGGGGTGCGCTTAAATGGTGCCACCATCGGAAACCAAGGTGTGGTAGCTGTACGTTGGGTGAACCGAAACTGGTGGAACACCCCGTTTGTGACAGGTAGATACCGGGTGCAAGGCTCCGTGGCAACTGCTACTACTTGGACT
>JBBRGJ010000132.1:0-9304 GCA_038240835.1 Bacteroidales bacterium
AAAATGGCTTCAATGGAACGTAGCATATCTCTTTTGTTGTCGCGAGGTGCGTACACATATCCGTCGAGGGAGATCACTTTATTTGTCGTTTTATCCACAAATGAGTAATTGACAAAAGGTCCGCCCATAAAATCGTTTTCAACATACCATAAACCTCGTGTTTCTACGCAGTAGTTTCCATTGAAATCAATTACTTTTGAGACAGGTTGGTACACTTTATAAGAAACAGCCATGTATGAACTGTCTGATGGTCCAGGAATGTTGTTTTTAGTTAGGGTGTCTCTTACATAAAGGATGTTTTTCCTGTCCAATTGTTTAGCATCGGTATAGTCGTAAGTATAAATTAAAATTCCATGGCTAAACTCTTTGGTCTCTTTTCTTATCCAGCAAAAGTTTTCGGTAGTTTTGCTAATTGAAAATCCTTTTGGAAAAGACATAGAGAATCCATGTTTTTCTTCCAATTGCTGAGTAACACCTTTTTCGCCCATGTTTTCACCAATCTTTTGATATCTTCTATATTCAGAATTTATAAAAAGATCTGCAATGGCTTCGCGTTGTTGCCAAAACTTTTCCACCAGCGATTCGCGAGAAGGACCTGTAAGTTTTACCAATACTTGCGGGGCTGCCCATTTATCATTTACAAAAGATAATTTTGTTTCAGCAAGCGATTTGTCAATGGCAACCATTAGGATGCTGCGATGTGGGCGTAAAATTCTATTAAATTCGTCCACAGGAGTCGAAAATACGGTAAAACGTGGCTCCGATTGTGGAAGACCGTACTGATCGTCGGTGAAAAAATTGGTGATAGTGTCCTTTAAATCTCCTCGCCACAATTCACGATCGGCGACCACGAGAATCTCGCCATTGCGTCCCGAAGACGACGTTGTATAGTTCTTAAAATTGTCGCCACAAGAGCTTAAAAGAGCCACTAATAGGGCAATCCATATAAAATTTGTTCTTTTCATTGATCTCTATTTTTATTATCTGTTCACTATTATTCGTTTTTACTAACGACAAATAGCTGTTTGAATTGTGTAAAACTATAAAAAAGATCTGATTAACTGCCAAAAATTAATCAAATTGAATGGGGGTGATAGGTTCTACTTCTTTTATTGAAAACACACAGTGTTTCCCTTTTACAGTATACTCAATGGACAACTTGGCTCCGTTCTCAGTAGTTGGCACTCCTGGGCAGTCGTCGTTGTTCAGCACCCATACTCCATTCGTATTCAGCACTTCTTTGGCATTGATGTATATTTTCACATTGGCTCCTTTGGAGATAATTTGATTGGTAGAAGAGCTGTTTTTCTCATCGATAATCAGCGATTCAATCAGGTAACATTTATCAGAAATCCATATTTTGGAAATCGAAATGTTTTTTATTTTTGAAAGTGCCTGAATGGTGATACGATATTCCGCTCCACGCTGTGAAGAATTTGATTGGCTTGTCCAACTTCGGACGGTGCCATGCGTAAGTTTAAAATGCTGTCCATAAAGAACAGAGGAACTTACTACTAAAAATAATAAAATGAATCTTTTCATACGTTACTAGTTATTTTCACACGTTAATATGTTCTCCAACTGATTTTTCCGAAGTCCTGATAAGTTCCAAAATTAGCAGAAAATCAGAATTATCAATCTTTTTTGCGTAATTTTAAGAGCTAAGATATAAAAAAACATCATTCATAGGTACAAATTCTTTATTTTTGCAAAAAAAACGAGCAATGGAACAAGAAAACATCTTAAACGAACCGATTAAAAAATCGCTAAACTTTATTGAAGAAATTATAGAAAAAGATCTCAGTGAAGATACTTATCAAGGAAAAGTTCACACTCGTTTCCCTCCAGAACCCAATGGATATTTACACATTGGTCATGCAAAATCGATCTGTTTGAATTTTGGGTTGGCAAAAAAATACAATGGAAAATGCAACCTTCGTTTTGACGATACCAATCCGGCTAAAGAGGATGTTGAATATGTAGATTCTATCAAGGAAGATGTAAAATGGTTGGGATTTAATTGGGATAATGAATATTATGCGTCTGATTATTTTCCTCAATTATACAGTTGGGCTGTACAATTAATCAAAGAAGGAAAAGCCTACGTAGACGACTCCTCGCAAGAAGATATTAGCAAAGGAAGAGGTGTTCCCACACAACCTGGCACCGAAAGTATATATCGCAACCGCTCAGTTGAGGAGAATCTCGATCTTTTTGAAGGAATGAAAAATGGAGAATTTGCCGACGGAAGCAGAGTTTTACGTGCCAAAATCGACATGACCTCTCCAAATATGCACATGAGAGATCCCATCATGTACCGAATTTTGAAAACAGAACACCACCGTACTGGAAATCAGTGGTGTATATACCCAATGTACGATTATGCTCACGGACAATCCGATTCCATAGAGGGCATTACACACTCCGTTTGTACTTTAGAATTTGAAGTGCACCGTCCTTTATACAATTGGTTTTGCGATGCGTTGGCTATCCATCATCCCAAACAAGTTGAATTTGCTCGCCTCAACTTAAGTTATACCGTAATGAGTAAAAGAAAACTTCTTCAACTTGTTCAGGATAAACTTGTTATGGGTTGGGATGATCCACGTATGCCTACAATTTCTGGCATGAGAAGAAGAGGATATACTCCCGAAAGCATGCGAAATTTTGCCGAAACCATTGGCATTGCAAAACGGGATAACACCATCGAACTCTCGTTGCTGGAATTCTGTGTGCGCGAAAATTTAAACAAGAAGGCAAATCGTACCATGGCGGTGTTGAATCCCATAAAACTAATTTTGGATAACTATCCCGAAAATAGTTTTGAAGAACTCGAAGCCGTCAACAATCCCGAAGACTTAGAAACAGGAAAACGAAAAATCTCTTTTGGCAGAGAATTATGGATTGAACGCGATGATTTTATGGAAGAACCTTCCAAAAAGTTTTTCAGACTATCACCTGGCAACGAAGTTCGCTTAAAATATGCATATATCATTCGTTGCAATAGCGTCGAAAAAGATAGCGAAGGAAATATTGTTGCCATCCATTGCGACTACATTGAAAACACAAAAACAGGAGAATCAGAATCGGGACGTAAAGTAAAAGGAACCATTCATTGGGCATCCGTGGCGCATGCACGCAAAGCAGAGGCGCGACTTTTGGACAAGTTATTCCTATCCTACGATCCTGAAGATGCGGAAGAAGGAAAAACATTCTTAGACAATATGAATCCAGAATCAATGACTGTCATTGAGGGATATATAGAACCTAAATTGATCAACGAATCACCCTTGGCAACTTATCAATTTGAAAGAATTGGATATTTCTGCATCGACAAAGATTCCACTGCCGACAAATTGGTGTTTAACAGAACGGTAACCCTAAAAGATGGTGGCGCAAAAAGATAATTTTTGATCTGTTTTTGTTTTTATTATTGATCCATTTTCAAAAAGGTCATACTGAGACTTTATCCAAAAAATTTTGGAAATAAAGGGTTGATGACAGTGGGGAAATACATTGATATTATAAACTTAACATATTGAAAATTAACGATTTAATGAATGTCATACTGTCACGATAGCTATCGTGATAATCGAAGTATTAAAGTGAGAACTTTTTGGAAAGTGCTTATGAAGTCCTTCGACAGGCTCAGGATGACTCGAAAAGTAGAAAAATCAGAAGTAGTTTTTAAATCTGTAATTTTTAGTTAGCCTGCACTGAGCCGTCCTTTTGAGGATAAACCTGTCGAAATGAAGTATTAAAGAAAGAGTTTTTTGGAAAGTACTTGTGAAGTCCTTCCACGCCGAATTATGGTAAACTAACTCAGGATGACTCGAAAAGCAGAAAATCAGAAAAAACTTTATAATTCCATCGTTGGTTGTTTGGCAAGTGTGTGTAAATTCGGTTTCCAAAAATGTTAATTATGTTAATTGAGGATGAAAATAGATTTCATTCGCTCAATTATAATTAATTTAGCATTCATTAAGTTCGTGAAGAGACAATTTTTGAAAAAACACGATTTAAATTTCAAATGAAAGTTATTATTAGATGAAAAACAGACAATTTCTCTTTTTATTCGTTCCTGCAATTCTCTTTTTGGCCTATAGTTGTGGGTCAAATTCCGAAAAGGACAAAATAAAACCAAAAAAAATAATGAATGTTGATGGATTTGTTGTTCAACCGACTTTGTTGAATTTAACCATCACGGTTTCAGGAACTATAAAATCTTTTGAAGAAACAGTATTGATGCCCGAAGTATCTGGAAGAGTGGTTGAAATACACTTGTTAGAAGGTAAGCCGGTGCAAAAAGGCAGTTTATTGGTAAAAATATTTGACGGCGATTTGCAAGCGCAGTTAAGGAAACTTAAAGCGCAGCTAAAAATTGCCGAACAAACTCAAAAACGTCAAAGTGATTTGCTTAAAATAAATGGAATCAGCCAAATAGACTACGATCAAACGGTTTTGCAAGTGAGCTCTATCATGGCTGACATCGACATTATGAAGGCACAAATTCGGAAAACTGAAATTCTTGCGCCCTACAATGGAGTAATTGGTTTAAGAAACATCAGTTTGGGCGCGCAAGTTTCTCCATCTACAGCGGTTGCGACCATCAGGGCGGTTCAGCAGTTGAAACTTGATTTTAGTATTCCCGAAAAATACAGCAAAGTAATGGAAAAGGGCAAAAAAATCCATTTCACCATTCAGGGTGACGATCAAAAATTTGAAGCCTCAGTAATCGCGACCGAATTGGCCATAGATGCATCTTCCCGAAACTTGAAAGTGCGTGCGTTGGTTACCAGCAAAAACAGCTCATTGGTCCCAGGAAAGTTTGCAAATGTAGAGCTAAATCTGGGCGAAAATAGCGACGCGCTGATGATTCCTACTCAATGCATCATTCCGCAGGAACGTGACAAAAAAGTAATTGTTTCCAAAAATGGCAAAGCAAAATTCATGATAGTCAAAACAGGAATTCGGAAAGAATCAACCATCGAAATCGTTTCTGGTCTCCAAAAAGGAGATACTGTGTTGACCACCGGAATCCTTTTTGTGAAACCTGGTGAAACCATTAAATTTTCAAAAGTTTTATAATTTAAGAGTATGACACTATCCGATTTTGCTTTAAAACGTCCCGTCGCCTCTGTGGTTATGAGCTTGGCCATCATCTTGTTTGGTTATGTGGGATATACTTTTTTGGGTGTTCGATTATATCCGGCCATCGATCCACCAAATATAAATATTCAAACTAATTATACGGGAGCAAATGCCGAAATTATAGAATCTCAAATTACCGAACCCATCGAAAAAGCTATCAATGGAATTGAAGGAGTTCGCTCCATCTCTTCTTCGTCGGCAACAGGTAGCAGCAGTATTCTGGTAGAATTTAATGTGGGTGCTGATTTGGAAAAAGCAGCCAACGACGTCCGCGACAAAACTTCGCAAGCCGTTAGGCGTTTGCCTCAGGACATAGATGCTCCGCCGATTGTTTCTAAAGCCGATGCAAACAGCGATGCAATCATCACATTGGCCGTTCAGAGCACAAAGATGAATGCGTTGGAATTGAGCGATTATGCCGAAAATATTTTAATGGAAAAGTTTCAAACGATTGCAGGGGTAAGTGCTGTGGGACTTTATGGCCAGAAAAGACCTGCCATGAGAATTTGGTTAAATCCATCTAAAATGGTCGCTTACGATGTTACTGCTTCGGAGGTAAATACGGTATTAAAAAAAGAGAACATTGAACTCCCCGGAGGAAAAATAAGAGGAGAATCAACCGAACTCATCATTAAAACGTATGGAAAATTAGTGACAGAGGAAGATTTCAACAACTTGATTGTCAAACAGAAAGACGACCAAGTTATCCGCTTAAGCGATATTGGAGAAGCCGTGTTGGGTCCCGAAAAAGAAGAGGATGATGTAACCCTAAACGGAACAGAAGGGATATCGTTGGCGCTGATTCCACTGCCTGGATCGAACCATATCCAAATAGCGGATGAGTTTTTTAAACGATTGGAAGAGGTGAAGAAAAACATTCCATCAGGAACGATTTTGGATGTTGGATACGATAAATCTAAGTTTGTAAAACAATCCGTAAACGACGTAGTGGAAACTTTAATTATTGCCATTATTTTGGTAGTGATGATTATTTTCCTCTTTTTCAGAAATTGGATCATCGCTCTTCGTCCATTAATTGACATTCCTGTCTCTTTGATTGGGACGTTTTTCATCATGTACGTTTTTGGTTTCTCGATCAATATTCTCACCCTGCTCGCCATTGTCTTGGCCACCGGATTGGTGGTGGATGATGGGATTGTGGTCACCGAAAATATCTTTAAAAAGATAGAACAAGGAATGGACAAATGGCAGGCAGCTTTTGAAGGCACCCGCGAAATTTTCTCCGTTGTCATCACCACTTCGTTTACACTGGCTATTGTATTTATTCCCGTAATATTTCTCCAAGGATTTACGGGCCGACTCTTTCGAGAATTTGGAATTGTACTGGCCGGTGCCGTGCTTATTTCTGCCTTTGTATCGTTGACCTTAACGCCAGTTCTTAACGTGAAATTAGGCGCTTCGGGAACACATCATTCCAAGTTTTACCTTTTAACAGAGCCGTTTTTTGTAAACTTAGACAACTTTTACCGTAGATTGCTCCGCTCATTTATGAAGACAAAATGGCTTGCCATTTCAATTGTAATCCTCTGTTTCATTTTAATTGCGCTGATTGGCAAAAACATTAAATCGGAGTTGGCACCGCTCGAAGATCATAGCGTTTTAAGAACCTCCGTAACTTTACCCGAAGGAACCGACTTTGATTACACAAAAAAACTGTTAGACAATCTTGGGCAACAAATTCAAGATAGTGTGCCCGAAGCAAGGTTGGTTTACACACGAATTTCGTCTGCCTGGGGTGGAAAAAATTCAAATGCAGGAAATGTAAACATTTTTCTAACCGAACCCAATGAACGGAAAGCGACGCAGCAAGAAATTTATGAACGGATATCGAGAATGTACAAACGTTCTTCCGATGCTAGAATTATTGCCGTGCAAGAGCAAACGATTTCTACCTCATTATCGTCAGGATCGCAACTGCCCGTTCAGTTTGTTATTCAGAATTTAGATTTTAGCAAAATTCAGGAAGCACTTCCAAAGTTTTTAGAAGCGGCTCGAAAAGATTCTGTTTTTGGCAATGTGGATGCAAATCTCAAGTTCAACAAACCCGAAATCAATATTTATGTCGATCGTATGAAAGCCACCAACATGGGCGTGAACGCAGCAGATGTTTCAAATACACTTGATTACGCGCTCAGCGGACGGAGATATGATTACTTTATCCGAAACGGAAAACAATATTTTGTGGTAGGTCAGGTAGAACGTCCCGAACGAAACGAACCTTCGAATATCACCTCGTTGTATGTTCGTAATAATGCCGGAAATCTCGTGCAATTAGACAATCTAATCCGAACGGAAGAGAACAGCAGTCCACCAACGTTGTATCATTTCAACAGATATAAATCAGCTACCGTTTCGGCTTCTCTGGCCGAAGGAAGATCGTTGGGAGAAGGAATTGAAGCGATGAACCGCATTTCGAAGGAAGTACTCGACGATTCGTTTCACACTGATTTGGCGGGACCTTCGAGAGATTTTGCAGAGAGCAGTTCAAACATTGCCTTTGCATTAATTCTTGCGTTGGTTTTAATTTATTTAGTGTTGGCGGCGCAATTTGAAAGTTTCAGAGATCCATTTACCATTATGCTCACAGTTCCGTTGGCCATTGCTGGCGCAATGATTTCGCTCTGGATATTTGACATGACATTGAATATTTTTTCCGAAATTGGGATGATTATGCTAATCGGATTGGTGACCAAAAATGGAATTTTAATCGTTGAGTTTGCCAACCAGAAACGAAAAAAAGGGTTGAATAAATCGGATGCTGTTTTTGAAGCCGCCGCCGCACGTTTACGTCCCATTTTAATGACCACGTTGGCGACCATGTTCGGAGCGTTACCCATTGCATTGGCGCTGGGCGCTGGAGCTCAAAGTCGTGTTCCATTAGGCGTTGTCGTTGTTGGAGGTTTATTGTTCTCACTAATTCTAACGCTATTTGTAATTCCAGTAATGTATGTGATCATCTCCTCCAAAAAACTGGAGACCAACATTGACAGTACTCCAGATAATATTATCATTTAATTCATGTTCAGATGAAACGAATATTTCTACTTTTTTGGCTAATCATAACGACTTTATTCGGCCAATCGCAAGGGTTGCTCACCATAGAAGATGCAATCAGTATTGCCCTTAAGAACAATTATGATATTATGATTGCTCGAAATGAAGCAGATATTGCCAAACTCAACAATACGCTTGGAAATGCGGGAATGTTGCCCAGTGCAGGAATTTCTGCTTCCAATAATTATGCAATCAACAATGTGAACCAAAAAACCTCCTCTGGAGTAGAAACTTCGGCCTCCAATGCACATTCCAACACCCTATCCGCTGGCGCTTTTGTAAACTGGAATTTATTTGATGGAGGCAAAATGTTTATCGCCAAAAACAGACTGAAAGAGATTCAAGTATTGGGAGAGTTGCAATATAAGGAGAGAGTCGCTCAAACGGTATTTAATGTAATTGCAGCCTATTACGATATTACACGACAATTACAGCAATTAAATTCGTTGACAGAAGTGGTGAATTACAATACCGAACGAGTGAAAATTCTTAGTGCAAGTTATGAATCTGGACTTATTGCAAAAAACAGCCTGTTGCAAGCAAAAATAGATTTGAATGTCTATTCGGCAAATGTCATCAATCAGAAAAGTAATATAATTGCCACATATCGCATCTTAAATCTTCTATTATGTAGAGACGCGAACACTGCTTTTACTGTTTCTGACTCAATTCCCACGAATTATGAACTCAACAAAGAGGAGCTGATTAGAACTCTATTTTCAAAAAACATCTCCATTTTATCGATGCAAAAAGAGATTGATATCTCAAAACTTGGTCTGAAAGAGTATAATTCTCAGTTTTTACCCAGACTAAGTTTCAATGGTGGATATAACTTCTATGAAAGCAATAATAGTTTTGGAAATTTGATGACCAATCGGTTAACAGGTCCGCAGTTAATAGGAACTCTTTCGATTCCTCTTTACCAATCGGGAAATGCAAGGCGGCAGTTAAATGTGGCCAAACTTCAGCTAAAATCTTCGGAGTACAACTTGGAATCGAGTAAGATTGAAATAAACATTCAACTGCAAAATGCCATCACCGAGTACGAAAACCAACTTCAACTGCTGACCATCGAAAA
>JBBRGJ010000133.1:0-9273 GCA_038240835.1 Bacteroidales bacterium
CCATAGTGGCATTTTCACCCTAATTCTACTTCTTTTTCTGTTCCACGCTCGTTGAATGAAGTCTCTGCAAGGGGAATGTAGCTCAACAGGGACTTCATGCTGGGTCTCGTTCCTCGACCGCACGAATTCCTATGTATTAGGCGTTCGTTTTTTTCATCATTTGATTACAATTCTCGCTGTCTCAGGAGCTAAACCAATTGTCGCAATAGAACCACTGTTGAATTTTAAAAAGTCAGTTTCTATTCCGTCGCTAAAAATTACTCCATTCGAAGGCATTAACGATTCAATTGTCAGTCGATTTTTGTCTTTTAATATTCCAGCTGTTATTCCAGTCTGTGTTCTGATACTCTGAAATGGTTCTCTAACAGCAAAAAGTAATTCGTTGTCTTTCAATTTTGGTCTTTTTGGTTTCAAGTCTTTTTCAAACATACTTGTCACTCCATAAGCCATATTGAAAATTGAACTTAACCAACCTGTCGAACCTGCCGAAGTCGAAACAATAAGTCCGCTTGAAGATTGTTCTTCGTTACTGCTGTTGAATGATATTTTATAACGTGCTGAAACATGTGAAGCTGCACCAATAAATAAATCATTAAATGCCAACAAACGCTGTCCATCATTTAATTTGGCTTCGGCAAACCGCATTGTTTTTGAATGAAACTGATTAGTCATTACATTTTCAACTCCTCCAATAAAATCTGAAGTGTCAAATGGCAACAAAACTCCGTCATAGCGTTGTTTGTCAGGATTTACAGCAATGATTGGACAATTTTTTGAATACTTTGCTGTATTTGCAACCAGTCCGTCTTGTCCGATTACAACTATGAGGTTCTTTTCCGAAAAAATGAATGAAGGAAGATAAATTCTTTCTACAGTTTTGTTTTTGACGACTCCTGAAAGTTGGGTTTGTAAGGAATTTAAAGACTCTTGGAATATCTCGTGTTCAATTTCATAATCTTCAAAATTTCCGCCAAGTCTTTCTATATAAAACTTGGCTTGAGCCTTTGTATTGAAGCGTTCAATCAAAGATTCAAGTCTCGTTTTATTCTTTACTATAATTGCGTATTCAATACTCATTTTTTAGTGTCTCTCTTGTCATTCAGTATTGAATCCAATAGTTCTGGACTTATATTTAAGTTTCCAATTTTACCCGCATTTTCTGCCAGTTCTCTGAAAGCCAATGAAATATTGAATCTTGGGTCTGGATTATTATTCAAAGCTGTCAAAGTTTTCCAATCTATGTTTTTATACGGATTTAATGTTGTCTCAATAACGTAACCTTGTGTTTCAGCTTCTTTTTTGTCGTTATTTGTCTTTTGTTCAATAAGTAGTTTTCGTTGATTTTCAACTGCAATGTCAGCTTCCAACTTCATTTCGCGAAGTTTGCGGTCATTTTCTGCTTTCTGAACTTGCGATTCCATTTTCTTTTCCGCAATCTGTTTCTGCTTTTCTTCTACTGCAATTTCGGTGTTTAATTCTGTTTCTTTGATTTTCCGCTCTTGTTCAACAGCAAAGTTTCTGCGCTCGTAAATTGCCTGGTCGGCTTCTTGTTGAAGTTTTTCTCTGGTCTCGGTTTCCAAAGCTCTAGCCATTTCAGGCGTAGCCTGAATAGCTAAAATATTTGCTCCTAAAATTTCAATTCCAAGCATGGCAATTGCTTGTGAAGATTTTAAACCTTCTAAGATTTTACCTTCAATAGTTTTCGCAGAGCGAATTGAATCTTTAAGTTTGATTTCGTGAATGTAAGACGAAGTCGCTGTTTGTGCTTCATTAATGATACGTTGATTCAATTTCTCAATATCATTTTTCTTGTATTTTCCATTGTCGTCAACCGTAAAATCCAACACATCAGCAAGAGTTTTGGCATTGTTGATTTTGTAACTTATCTGTCCCTGAATGGAAACAGATTGATAGTCGTTTGTCGATTCGTTGAAAATAAACGGTAAGTCATTACTTCCCATTGGTATCGCAACGATTGAACTTGTCGGTACGAAATAGAAAAATGAAAGTCCACGACCTTCTCTCTTAATGTTCCCATTTTGGTAATGAAGAACATAAGTCATTGAGTCAAATTTGATTTGTTTTATTCCAAACATAATGTCTGTTGTTTAATTGTTTATATTCTGTTATTGAATCTGTCTTTCTTTTTTTTTTATAAAATGACGCCTAACGGTTTGCAGCTACAAGAAGTTGGCGATTTCGAAGCACTAAACTGTCTGCCACCACAAAACTCAATACGAAGCATAAAGCTTCATTTAACCACTGAACCGCCAATTTCTTGTAGGTGCTGTTATGGGCTGCCTTTTTGTTTTCTATTGTTTTGAAGGCAAGTTGTCGTCTTTTTTCTTAGATGAGTTTACCATCCAAATACCAAGTCCTAAAAGCCCAATACCCATAAATAATTTAGGTCCTGCTTTGTCCGCATATTCTGTTGATAGACCTGCGAAGCCAACAATAATGTTTAATGCTCCGATGATGATGAAGAAAATTCCAAATCCTTTTTTCATTTTTATTTTATTTTTTAATTGTTTGTTGTTTCGTTGTCAAAAACTTTTGGACTTAGCATTGTGATTATCCCACCGATTATTGGGCTTAAAAAAAGGCAGAGAAAGAAACTCCAACCAAATCCAATTTTACGTTTTTCTCCGGCTTTTGCTATTAAATAACAAATGCCAATGTTGATTGCTAAAAAGAAAATTATTTCCATATTATTTGTATTTATTTAAGATTTTATGTCTGCGTTCTGCGATGTAGTCTTTTCTTGCTCGTTCATATAAAAAGTAACAAGCCGTTCCATACATTACCAGCATTAGTAACCCAAAGCCACCACTAACTTTCGCCATTATGAAAAAGGAACTAACTACACCTATCCCACAAATTAGGATAAAGATTATATTAGGAGTGTAGCTTATTCCAAGTCTTAGCTCGTCAATAATTCTATCGGCAAAGTCATCGTATTTCATTGAAGCATACTCTTCTGCTTTTTTCTTACCATAGTTTGTCCATTCTTGAGTTTTTTCAGTCTTTAAATCTTCTTTATATCCAGTCTTTTGGTTTTGGCTTTTAAAATAGCTTGAATATAAATTGTCATACTGATTTTTTTTACTGTCGTTATTCAGGACTTCATAAGCTTCTGTAATTTCAATGAATTTTTGAGATGCGTCAGGTGCTTTGTTTTTGTCAGGGTGATATTTTAATGCAAGTCTTCTATAAGACTTTTTAACGGTTGGAATATCCACCCCAAAATCAAGTTCTAATATTTTGTAATAGTCTTTCATTCTGTTGTCGTTCTTTTAAGGTTGCCCATAACATCTATATACCTACCATTCTTTATTTATTTTATGGTGGCAATCCACCTAAATCTGCCGTGCTTCCTGTAGTTTTTAAAGTTTTCGAGTTGTATAATCCATTTACCAATCACCTAAACTTCCGTCTCTTATTTATATGAAAAAACGCAAGGAGTACAACAATATTATTGTACTCCTTAGCGATAGGGGTGGTTTATGAATTTGTTTCGGTGTTTGGTTTAGCGGCGTCGGGTTTTCTGGAAGTGTTGTAATTGATGGCCGAGGCGGCTTTGAATTTGAAATAAAATGCTGGGTCTTTGCGTTCGAACTGACGGATAAGTTTGTCGAGCGATTGGCGTTTGATGTCTCCTAATTCGGCAAATAGTTCACGCATTTTTTTTGTAATGCTCGACTGATCGATGGTAGTAATTCTTTTATCGTTCAGCGTGGCTTTGAGTTGAGCCAGTTTATCGCTGCATTCTTGCACTTCGGTAGCTTCAATTCCACACTCTTCGAGATCGGCAGCTGCTATTTTTTTAGCCTGTGCCAGCACTATGTCGGCAATGATAATTATACCAGACTGATCTTCACGATGAACCATCGTGCGGCTGTAATTCACTTTTTCTTGTAGCTCCATGTCGTTTTTGTCTTCGGCATGGGCATGTACAGCACCAGCAATGTCGAGTACCTGTTCGGTGATGTCTTCGAGCAAGGCGTTTTTTTCGGTAGTGATACCAGTAGTAATTTCCTCTTGTTGCGGCGTAAGTGTTTTGATTTCTGCTACAATTTCGCGAACTCGGATAATTCTTTTGCTGAAAAGCGGAATTTTAGCTACTGCTTCTGGTGCTTTGTCGCATTCAATAAGCATTTTGTCGAAAGCAGATAATACTGCATTTTGATTATTCGTCATACAAAAAATTGATTTAGTTGGTTAATGATTTCCAATTGCTTTTTTTAAGTGAATTGGTTTACAAAACTAAAGAAAATTTTACAATTTACAAGAGTTAAACACTGTTTATTTTTAAAAATAAATTCTATATTATAAAAATATCGTCACAACCCATTATTCATCGACCTTTGATGACAAAATATTTTTTCAAGATTTAGTGATTGGCATTGTAATTCCTAAAGAGGGCTTTGTAACTTATGAAGATGGCATTGTAACTTATAAAGATGGCATTGTAACTTATAAAGATGGCATTGTAACTTATGAAGATGGCATTGTAACTTATGAAGATGGCATTGTAACTTATGAAGATGGCTTTGTAACTTATGAAGATGGCATTGTAACTTATGAAGATGGCATTGTAACTTATGAAGATGGCATTGTAACTTATGAAGATGGCATTGTAACTTATAAAGATAGCATTGTAACTTATGAAGATGGCTTTGTAACTTATGATGATGGCATTGTAACTCGTGAAGATGGCATTGTAACTTATAAAGATGGCTTTGTAACTTATAAAGATGGCATTGTCATTCATAAAGCAGACCTAACAGATTTTTGAAATCTGTTAGGTCTTAAGTGTTTATACGCTGCCACAGAATTTTATCGTGGCGGCATCAGTGGGGTTTTAAATTCTTAGTTCCAAAACAAGTCTAAAATGCATGAATAGAATTGCGACAAGTATCAATTGGATTGGGCTTTAGCCCATTCTCGATGATAATAATAGCAACAGGGCTTTAGCCAAAATGTTGTAAAAGAAGAATTCCCGCTTTGAGGGATAAAAATTCAATTTTAAATCCTCCAGCTAAAGCAGGAGGCAATTCAAAAGCAGGAGGCAATTCAAGAGCTGGAGACAATTCAAAAAAAATCAGAACGAAAATTATTTCTACTAAATATCAATTTTTGACAGCCCATCTAACAGATTTTTGAAATCTGTTAGGTCTAAGGTATATGGAGTCAATTGCTTCAATCCATTTGCGGGGCGTTAGATTGAAGTTGTTCAAACCAGCCTGACTTTTAAAGCTAACGAATTCGTTAGCTTTAAAATGAGGATTATGTATTTCTTCCCAAATTCCAATAAATTCTAAGGTGTTGCCTCCGCTGCCACACGAATTAATTAGTGTGATAATGCCATTAAATCAACACAATATCGAAAAAAAAATTTCTCGACCTTACCAGCCACACGATTCAATCGTGCGGCAGCGAGGGTATATTCCTTTACTATGTTATTTGCCCATTTTCGGAATTGGACTGCCCGTTGATTGTTAATTTTAAATCCAACTGCAATTATCGTTTGTAAATTATAATGTTTTGTATTGTATTTTTTTCCCATGGTTCGCAGTTATTAAGTAATTCTTAATAACTGAATCTTCGTTCAATTCATTGTCGTCGAAAATAGTTTTAAGGTGTTGATTAATAACAGGAATGGAAATATCATATAGTTGAGACATCATTTTCTGTGTTAACCATATATTTTCATTCTCGTAACTTCTACAATCATTCTCGAAATTTTGGTTTCATTCTAAGTATATGCGTCCGAAACGACAAGTCTTTGATGGCGTATTAATCATATCGAATGACTAATTAAATCGAAATTAACAAGTATCCAATATCTAATTTGCCACACGATTGAATTCGAATGGCAGATGTGGAATTGAGAAATTTTATTGTAACTTTTTAATAGTAGAGTTTGTTGTTAACACTCTAAGTTGTTGTATGGCAACCTTATTTAGTTGAAGTAAGCGACTACTTTGTGGAAGTTCTTGAGTAATGAGAACAGCATTCAAGCTTTCGAGATTGGAAAGTACTACTAATTGTTCAAGTGTTGCATAATCTCTCATATTTCCCTCCAAAGTAGGGTTTTGTTGTCGCCATCTTGTTGCAGTTATTCCAAAGAGCGCCATATTCAATACATCGGCTTCAGTCGCATAAACCAGTGATGTTTCTTTATATGTCAATTCGTTTGGTATCAAGTTTTCCTTTATAGCATCAGTATGAATATGATAATTAACTTTTGCAAGCATACGTTGTAAATTCCAACTTAGTTTAAGTCGGTCATTCTCATCGTCTTTAAGCCGTTGAAACTCCTTTATCAAGTATATCTTAAATGCGGGGCTTAACCAACTACCAAATTCAAAAGCTATGTCTTTATGTGCAAAAGTTCCACCACCATATCTACCTGCTTTCGATATTATACCAATGGCATTGGTTGCTTCAATCCATTTGCGGGGCGTTAGATTGAAGTTGTTCAAACCAGCCTGACTTTTAAAGGTAACGAATTCGTTACCTTTAAAATGAGGATTATGTATTTCTTCCCAAATACCAATAAATTCTAAGGTGTTGCGATTACGCATCCAACTGTATATCATGCTGTCATCACCAAACCCTCTCACCATATCTGTAAGTGAAATGTAATCAGTATTGTGGTATTCTACTATGCTAATATCTGTACCCTCTACAACAATTTTCTTTGATTTCATAGATTTTTTTTTATTTAATAGCTGGTAAAAAAACTTTTCGGTACTAGGTTTTTCTCAAAATTTCGGTTTCATTCCCAAATTATACATTACGAACGACCACATGTCAGTTTGAGCATCTATTACTTTACCGATAGGTTTACCTGCACCGTGTCCTGCTTTGGTATCAATGCGTATCAATGAAGGATTTCCGCCTTCGTTTACTGCTTGCATGGTGGCTGCAAATTTGAATGAATGTGCAGGAACAACACGGTCGTCATGATCGCCTGTCATAATCAGAGTGGCTGGATATTTTACGCCTGCTTTCACATTGTGTAAAGGTGAATATCCTTTCAAGTATTCAAACATTTCTTTGCTTTCTTCGCTATTGCCATAATCGCTTGTCCACGACCAACCGATAGTAAATTTATGATAACGGAGCATATCAAGCACACCCACTTCTGGAATAGCCACGGCATATAAATCAGGTCGTTGCGTAAGGCATGCACCAACCAATAATCCGCCATTGGAGCCACCATCAATGGCTAAATGAGGAGTGGAAGTGTAACCTTCGGCAATCAGATATTCGGCAGCAGCAATAAAGTCGTCGAAAACATTTTGCTTCTTCATTTTTGTTCCAGCCAAATGCCAAGCTTCGCCATATTCGCCACCACCTCGCAAATTCGCCACTACATAAATACCGCCATTTTCTAAAAACGGAACTCTAGCAATGCTAAAACTTGGATTCAGACTAATATTAAAACCGCCATAACCGTACAACATCAAAGGATTCTTGCCATCTTTTTTAATCCCTTTTTTATAAGTCAAACTCATAGGAACTTTTGTACCGTCTTTGCTGGTATAGAAAATCTGCTCACTTACATAATCATCTGGATTGAATGAAACTTCCGATTTGCGGAATTCTACCGAACTATTGGTTGCCACATCGAAACTAAAAATAGTGGGAGGGTAGGTGTAAGAAGTAAATACATAGAATGCTTCTGCATCATCTTTGTCGCCGCTTAATCCGCTGATTGAACCCAAAGTAGGAAGTTTTACTTCATAAAGTTGTTTACCAGTTAAATCATATCCAAAGAGATGGTTGCTTGCATCTTGCATATATTCTGCCATGATTTTACCGCCAATGATCGCAGTGCTTTCTAACACATTATCAGTTTCTGGAAGTATTTCTTTCCAATTTTCACGCTTGTAATTGTTGGGGTCAATCTCCATCAATCTGTTTTTGGGTGCTTTCCAATTGGTTTGTAGGTACAATTTTCCATTGTAGTGTTCCACTATATTATAATCGTTTTCAAAACCTGGTGCTAATTCAACTAATGCAGCATTTGGTTTCGATAAGTCTTTCATCAAAAGTCCATTGCCAGTGGTAGTTTCAGTAATTGAGATAAACAAAAATTGCTCGTCGTCGGTTACGCTTGCATAACATTCGCGCAAAGCATGTTGCTTGTCTTCGTAAATTAGCTTGTCCTCTGTTTGTTGTTGACCCACTTGGTGGTAATATATTTTTTGGAATTCATTTTTGCTAGAATACTCTTTACCAGCTTCGGGTGCATCGAAAGCACTGTAATAAAATCCGTCGCCATGCCAAGCAATTTGTGAAGATTTCGACCATTTAATATGATCGTCCAACAACTTTCCAGTTTGCATATCGAGAACAAAAATTTCATTCCAATCCGATCCACTGCGGGCAATGGCATAGCCTAAGTATTTACTTTCTTTTGAAAATGCTAAGCTCGTTAAAGCAACCGTTCCATCCGTCGACAAAGTGTTAGGGTCCAAAATCATAACTGGTTCGCTCTTTAAATCAGCTTGTTGATAGAAAACACTCTGATTTTGTAACCCATCATTTTTGAAGAAATAATACTTTCCATCTTTCTTGAAAGGTGAACCATATTTAGGATAGTTCATTAAATCGGTCAATCGCTTTTTTAAGTCGGGACGAAATTTAATTTGATCCAAATAATCATAAGTGATGGCGTTTTGTGATTTGACCCATGCTTCCGTAGCGGCTGAAGTATCGTTTTCGAGCCAGCGATAAGGTTCAGGGACGTCCACCCCAAAATAGTTATCTACAACATTTTCCTTCAAAGTTTCAGGATAATTGATCTTAGCAGTGGAGTTACATGCCGACATAATGAATAAGGGGATAGAGAGTAAAACAAGTTTTTTTGTAATCAGAAATAAACCATTCGTTGCTAACAGATTAGAACTTGGTTTAAAGTTTTCATTTTGTTTAAAATTTTGATTCATAATATTAAAAATTAAGAGTTTGATCCCGATATTTATCGTGGATTGAAAAGTTTGGGATTTGAAGAGTTATTGGATTCTTTAAATTGTAAATAAAAAAATAGTAAATACTTTTGCCTTTGCCTTTGCCTTTTCCTTCTTTAAATAGTAAATTGTAAATAAAAAAATAGTAAATATTTTTTGCCTTCGCCTTTGCCTTCGCCTCAATCTCACTTCATTGCCTGATACACCAAATTATGGAAAAGCACTTTGAAATCGATTCCACTATTGTTTGGCTGCAAATTTATATAAAAAAGTAGAATTAAATCTTCTTGTG
>JBBRGJ010000134.1:0-9249 GCA_038240835.1 Bacteroidales bacterium
TACTGCTGGCTCAACGGTTAAGTTTATTAATGATGCTTGTAAAAACACCATGAAATACACAACCCTTTTAGGTGTAAACATTTCTTCAACCTCAGGAGTTATCCATTTTAGCACAGCCTATTCTTCTGGAAATGACAATAACACCATCACTTATTGTACGATTAAAGATGGAGCTAGCACACCCAGAAATGGCATATATTCGTTTGGAACCGTAGGAAAAGAAAATGACAACAACGCAGTATCTTATTGCAATATTTACAACTTCTACACATATGCATCAAATAGTTTTGGAATAATAGTATTAGACAACAACACGAAGTGGAATATAAACAATAATAGTATTTATCAAACAGCAACCAGAAATGCTGGTGATTTTTACGGCATATATGTGGCGAGTAGTTTGGGTAGTGAATATTCAATACAGGGCAATTTTGTAGGAGGGACATCTCCAGAATGTGGAGGAGCTAGCGCTATGACATATACAGACGGAGGCTATTCTCCTTGGTTTCAAGGGATTTATTTGAGTTGTAGCACATCTGGCATTTCGTACATCAAAGAAAACACAGTTAAGAATATCAACTTTGGCACTAGTCCATATAGTGATAAAGATTTTGTCTTTTTCCCGATAATGACTCAGGGTGGAAGAATTGATGTTATTGGGAACGACATTGGGGAGCAAAGTTCTACTGGATCAATTGTCCTGAATGTTACTGATAATTCAACATATAAGTCTTTTGCGATGGGAATATACAAAGACGGAGATGGCAATGTTTTAAATAATAAAATTGGGTCTATTTCAATTACAGGAACTTCAGGTGATGCTTGTTCCTTTTATGGAATTCAAATTTTAGGCACACTCATTTCTGATGCACTAGTTTCGGGAAATACTATTGGTAGTCTAACTACATCAAATAGTATTCAATGTACCGCAACACCAGCATTGAATTTCTGTGGCATTTTGTTTGGAACAGATGGAAATTATAACACGACGGTATCAAATAACATTATATCAAACATTCAATCCAATAGCACAGGTGCTACTCCTTGGGCTATGGGCATTGACAATGAAGCCTCTGGTGGCACTCAAAAAATAATTGGTAATACAATTTCAAAAATATCTACAGTTAGCACAAATATTAACGCAAACAACTCTTCAAGTATTGCTGGTATTGCAAGCATGAATACAACTACAGCAGGTCACACTGTTTCGCAAAACACAATATATTCATTAACTTCTACAGGCAATGCAGCAGTGAATATTTTTGGAATTATTTGTTACCATGCATTAGGGCTACCCACCTATATCAATCAAAATACAATTTATGATTTTAACACAACATCAACTTCATCTGTTCAAACAGGAATAAAGATTTATTCTGGACCAGGTGAATTCTACAACAACATGATTAGCTTGGGCACAACTACTAATACTTCTGCTTTAATTCGTGGAATTTGGCAATTTACCACCTCCAATTGCAACTACTATTTTAACTCTGTATATATTGGAGGAGCTGCTACTGTTGGTGCAATTAACACCTATGGATTTGTAAGAGATCAAGCATCCACCGTAAATTTTAAAAACAACATTCTTTACAATGCGCGAACTGGCGGCACAGGAAAACATTTTGCAATTACGACAAACACTGTTACTACCTTCACTAGCGATTACAACGATTTATTCACCGTAACCGCTACAAACCTTGGCTCTTATAATGCAGGTGGGACTCCACAAACTTTTGCTACTTGGAAAACTGGCACCAGTCAAGATGCAAATTCAATTAATTTGGATCCACTATTTATGAATAATGCTTCTAATCTTCATATACAGAATGGAAGTCCGGCAAGAGGAAAAGGAATTTTCGGCACTGGAGTTCTAATTGATATTGACAATCAAATCCGAAAAACGGGCGTAAATCCAGATGGCCCATGCATCGGCGCTGACGAGAACTTAACTGCACCTTTTGGCACCGATGCTTATGGAATTCATGCTTCGGATGGTATTAGTGGAAATATCACCGATTGTGAGATATATGCTGAAGGAGGAACTCCGGGGGGAATTGGTTATCAAGTTGCCAATCCAGCCGATATACATTGGGCAAATGTCAACATCAAAGATTATAAAGTGATTACGGCTACGAATAGTTCTTGTCTCAATTCGAACATCACTTTTGCCACTACCAGTAGCTCGCCAAATTGGCTATTAGGAAATGGATCAAATCCTTCATCTTCTACCATCTCTCCTACCGTAATGCAATACACTTCAACTGGAAGAAAAGACATTATTGAAAATGTAAAAGTATTTAAAGACTTCACCAATATGACCATGCCTGTTCCAAACCCAGGATTAATATTGGGAGCTCCATCGGGCGCTGGTTGTCCTACGACCTACAGCTACACCAGTTCTGTTGCCGGAAGTGCAGGTTTTGAATACTATTGGACTGCAACTGCACCCGCGGGATGTACCGCAACCATTGCAAGTCCGTATGTTTCAACCACAGACATTACGTTTCAAAATCCAACAGGACACAACCAAGTTTTTCTTTTAACGTTGTACATTAAAACCGAATGTTGCGGTCCATTAGAATTGGTAAAAAGATACATTACCATATATCCAGGTCCAGTGCAACCTACCGTTACAGGCAGTCCGTTCTCGCTATGCACTGGAGGTTCGCTTACCGTAAACGTAAACACTCCCGATCCGTCGTATGCCTACGATTGGTATAATGCATCCACAGGCGGAACTTTATTGGGATCTGGTTCTTCTTTTACAGACGCCAATGTTCATACAGGAACGAACCACTACTATGTGCAATCCACCAACAGTTTTGGATGTTCGAGTCCGCGCACAGATATAGTTCAAGTTGGGAATGATGCTACTCCACCATCACTAGACAATCAACAAACCTGTGGAGTTGGCATGATATCTTTGTTTGTAAATTCACCTCAAGCTGGTTATACTTATAATTGGTATACTTCGAGTTGCAATGGCACTTTAGTACAATCGAGCACCAGCTCTTCCATAAACTACAACTTGGCTTCAAATACCACATTCTATGTTTCGGCCATGCCAATTGGGTGTGCAGCAAGCAGTTGTACAGCAGTAAATGCTTCCATCATCACACCTCCGAATCCAATTACTTGGCTTGGAACAGTTGGAGGAGCAAACAATTGGTTTAATCCAGCAAACTGGGCCAGCAGTTGCCTTCCAACTTGCGAAACCAACGTAACCATTCCAACAACGACCAACAACCCAGATATAGGATTTAACCCTTCAGAAGTAGCACAAGCCAAGAACATCACTATTCAGTCGGGTGTCACATTATCCTTCTCCGACTCCAAAGCTGTGCTCGATGTTTGTGGAAATTTTGTCCATACCGGAACATTAACCACTAATGGATTTGGCGAAGTCAAATTCACAGGGACTGCAGCACAGACCTACACCAAAACTGGAACTGGAGATTTTCATAACATCAAATTATCCAACACCTCAGGTTTAACCCTCAACAATGATTTAGTCTTAGATGCAACGGGAATTTTTAGTTTTGTCGACGGAAAAGTGGCTACGGGTTCTAATACCCTTGTAATAAAAAACACAAATACTGCCTCGATTGAAAACTACGGATTATCTAAATATATCTATGGAAAATTAAGAAGACACATCAATAGCGGATCATATACGTATTTGTTTCCAGTAGGAGCTTCGGGCAGATATACGCCAGCTGAATTAATAAATTCGGGACTCACGGGAGTTACTTACATAGATGGAACGTTTCTATCCTCATTTACTAATTCAGGATCAATCAATCCTGCGAATGCACACGATGGACCAGTTGTGTACTCGTTACTTTGCAACGAGGGAGTTTGGAAATTAGATCCCACCCCCGGTCCTTCAGGAGGTAGTTATTCCATCAAACTTTGGTTCAACGATGGTGGTGGAAGTAATCCTTTCTCCGGCTTATCAGACAATATGTTTTGTCCACTAAAAAGACCTTCTGGAAGCTCATCAGCAGCAGATTGGACTGCGTTGGGTGGAACCTTAAACACACCAAGTACCGATGGAGTAACGATATCAGGAGGTTTTGCACAACGAACTGGTTGGACAAGTTTTTCAGAATACGCAATTGGAGTAACAACCAGTCCTTTGCCCGTAGAACTATTGTATTTCGAAAACATTTGCTATAATGGCAAACTAAAATTAACGTGGTCGACTGCGTCAGAACAAAACAATGATTTCTTCACGATTGAGCGCAGCACCGATGCCATTAACTGGAATTTTGTCGCTAAAATTAATGGAGCCGGCAACTCACAAAACCAAAGGACTTACGAGTATTTAGACCAACCAATTTTAGGACAAATAGTCTACTACCGAATCTCACAAACAGATTATGATGGAACCAAAAAAACGTCAAGTATTGTATCCTCATATTGTAACAACACCAACAATGCTTCGGCAAACATTTACGTATTTCCAAATCCAACAGATAGTCAGTTAAATGTGGTCATCGAAGGAGAAGAATTTGACGATGGCGTCATGGAAATTATTGACAACATTGGTCAAGCAGTCTCTTTCATTCCAATTGTAATCAACAATTATTCAACTAAAATAACAATCAGTCTTTCCAATTTATCCCCTGGCAGTTATTATCTAAGATTCAAGATGAACAAAATCACATTGCCATCACAGAAGATAATTTTGAATAGATAACGGGGAAGAAGAAGAAGAAGTGATGAGTGATGAGTGATGAGCGCGCGAAGCGAGTCTAATGCGAAGCAATACGAGCTTCGCTCACTCATCACTCATCGTTCATAATTCATCACTCTCCTAAGTCGAGCTTTACTTCGGGACCCATCACTTCTCTCCCCTTTTAGATATTTAGAAAATTAACACCATGTAAAATCTGAAATTATTACATTTGCAAACACAAGCGTAAGAAGCAGAAATCTATTATTGCAAATAGAAGCATAGAAATATTAATCATCGAAAAATAGAGACAAACAATGAAAATAATCATCATCAACGGTCCCAATTTGAACTTAACCGGAATTAGAGAACCCGAAATATATGGCAGTACAACTTTTCAAGATTTAATGGATCACATTCATACTTTTAATCCAACTCATCAGATTGAGTATTTTCAGTCTAACATTGAAGGAGAATTAATAGACAAATTACATGAAGTAGGTTTTTCATTCGATGGAATCGTCCTAAATCCTGGCGCTTATTCTCACACCTCGATTGCAATTGCCGATGCTATAAAAGCGATTAAAACACCAGTAATAGAAGTACATCTTAGCAACGTAGTTTCGCGCGAAGATTACAGACATTTCACCTACACAGGAGCTAATAGCGTGGGAATTATCAGCGGATTAGGGATGAGTGGATACATTGCCGCTGTGAATTATTTTCTAGAATCAAAACTTTAATCTGAATGGTGTAAAAAAAAAGACCTGCTCTTGCGAGCAGGTCTACCCCACCATGAAAAAACTACACATGTGTGCGTAGCTTGCCTTAAGTATTTTTAATATTTGTCGTGAGACAAACAGTATATGAACGTTTTGTAATGCAAATATAAACACTTTTTATCGAACTGTCAAATAAATATTGATAATTAACAATATTTAACACTCACGCAACATACAAATATTTATCAATCAACAATTTACAAATATGAGATAAATCATAAATTTGATGATTATATAACAATCTTCTTGGTGATTATTCAAAAACGTCTACTCCCATTGGTGCGAAAAAACAGGTTCAACTACGAACCGAATGACGGCGCGATGCAGTGAGCCTGTCGAACTGGAGCCAATTGAGTGAAAAACAAAGCACAAATATAAAAATTGTTATTTCAAAATTATCATCTCAGGTGGACATTACAAACAAAAAAAAGACCTGCTCTTGCGAGCAGGTCTACCCCACCATGAAAAAACTACACATGTGTGCGTAGCTTACCTTAAGTATTTTTAATATTTATCATGAGACAAACAGTATATGAACGTTTTGAGATACAAATGTATACAATAAAACAACAACTGTCAAGAGATTTTGCAAAAATAACTTTTTTTAACAAATTGAAAAACATCAAATATCACGAAATCAACATCTTAAAGAGATGACATATCCATGATTTTTTTCACTTTGTTCACATTCAAATCCTCTCCATCGATCCAATGGATGTTCACGCCACTCTTTTCCATTCGTCTAAACCAAGTAGTCTGACGTTTTGCAAATTGACGAATGGCGATATTTAAGTCATCAAAAAGTGTTTGATAATCGATTATTCCCAACAAATAAAGACTTACAAACTTATACTCCAGACCATACCGTTGCAACCGTTCATGAGTCACACCATTATCCAACAATTGTTTCACCTCGTCGATCATACCGCCCTCTAATCGCTCTTTTAAGCGCTGAGTAATGCGTGTTCTAATAATTTCTCTGTCGAAATCAACACCAAACACATGCAAAGGCTCAATTATTAGTCTCGATTTCTCAACCTCTTCTGGAAAATTTTGATAATAAGTCTCAATTTCAATGGCTCTTAACACACGTTCTCTGGTTTCGGTATCCGTTAGATTGTGTAATTTTCTGAATTTTGTCAAAATCTCCGACAATTCATCCATCGATTTTCCAATCAACTGATCTCTTAAAATTTTATTTTGCTCAACAACCACCATTGGATAGGCTTTAATCACAGATTCTAAATAAAGTCCCGTTCCGCCACACAATATTGGATATTTATTTCTACTCAAAATATCTTGATACGATTGATGAAATCTCTGATGAAAATCGAACATACTAAACTCCGTCCCTGGCTGGGCGACATCAATCAGATGATATGGAATATCTTTTCCATTGACACAATACTCCGACAAGTCTTTTCCTGTGCCAATATCCATCCCAACGTAAACTTGGCGTGAATCGGCGCTGATAATTTCACCATTAATTTGATCAGCTAAATGGGTTGCAATCGCAGTTTTCCCCGTTGCAGTGGGTCCTAATATTACAATCATAATTATGTTAAGATAATTTTATTCATGATAAGCTGATTTTCAACATCGAAGAGAATATTTCGAATCAAAGCTAAATCTTCTGTTGAAAAATCGACCAACTGATTCTCTTTTGAATATTTTACATCAATCTCTTTTAATTGAGGAAAATTATCAACAAGCAATTCTCTATCACTCATTTCTGAAGTGGCATGAGCTGATTTCAGAAATTGCAATACTCTCAAACCATCCACTTTGGTGTAAAAACCTCGAGAGAACTGTTTCGCATCTTTTGAATTCTTACGTATTGGATCTAAAAACCGATCTTCTTTAAATTGAGTTTGAAGAAATTGATAAAAAACAGAATCTATTTCAAAGTTTGGATCCATTAAATGAGGCACTGCATCATACAGTTTCCTTACTTCTTGAAATTGTGAGTGATTATAAATGGGATAACTATTCCAATCGCCGGCATCGCCTTTAATCATTGCGGGACCCGTCCCGAAAAACACACGATCCGAAAAGCGAGCCGCTGGGTAGACCATTTCGGAGTTTGAAATAAGAAGATGTCCAAATTTCCGCATCTGTTGCAAAAAATAGAAATCTTCGCCACTTTTCATCGGACTCATCCCACCAATGGCGCGATAAGCATTGATTCGATAAGCCATGGCCGACCCAAGCGCTGTAAAAGCAAAAGGAGAATCGATGATAAGCATTTGAATGGCGTAATTGCGCATATAAATTTCGTACCTCAAAATTGCTCTATCTTCCGCATCGCTGCCCGTTAATGGGTGATAGTAAGGAATAGAGACAGCCACGGCATTTGGAAATTTTCTCAAATTATCAATCACAGATTGCACATAAGACTCATTTACAAATGTATCAGCATCCAAACTGATAACAATATCCTCTTTGTTTGCAACCGAAGAAATATGATCCATCAACACTTTTCGGGCAATGCCCACACCAAACTTTTTCGTCCCCCAACCTTTTCCTCGAGAACTGAAATCTAGAATTTCCAAAGATAGGGTATCGAATTGTTTTAACAGCTCCAATGTTTTCTGATTATCCTCACAAATAAATTGTTTTTCCACATCCTCCCAATATTTTTCAGACTGATTTACACACACATACACACGCATATCAGCAGTTATTATCTGTGATTCAAGCGCATGCATTGTGCGAGAAATAAATTCAGCCTCATTCATAGCTGGAATTGCAATGTGGACAACCATAAAAAAAAGTAGTTAACGAAACAATGTTTATAATTTCTGAATCAAAGGTAGAAATAATAAAGAAATAATCTGTTATTTTGACCCAGATTATATTCAGTTTGACTGATTATAAATCAACAATCAACTTTACGGGACTTCTAAAAATTCACTTTTCAGCGTTAAACTACTATTTTAAAGCTCTAATCCCGAATAACATTTTGTTGAGTTTTCAACTTGAAAATTTTACAAAATATAATTCGGGACTTCGATTTTCAACATCTTGTTTGCCTCAAAAAATTAAATTTCTAGAAACCCTCTTTACTCTATTAAAAATTCAGTTTTTCACACAACATTACAACCGATTAATAATGAATAAATTTTTACGATACACACTCTTCATCCTTTTTACATCTCTGGGCTTCAGCGGCTTCACTTCACCTATCGATTCGACAATTAGAGTTCCAATCCCGCATAAATATCCTTGGGCTGATTCGATTATAAAAACCATGACTTTAGAGCAAAAAATTGGTCAATTAATCATGATTCGGGTTTATTCTAAAGAGAATGAGAAATCCAACAAACAAACCATTGATTTAGTATCAAAATACAACTTAGGTGGAGTTTGCATGTTTCAAGGAGGTCCGGTAAGACAAGTAAATTTAATCAACAGAATCCAATCGGCGAGCAAAATACCAGTATTATTTTCCATCGATGGTGAGTGGGGATTATCTATGCGATTAGACAGCACGACACTTTTTCCGCGCCAGATGGCGTTGGGTGCAATTCAAGACAATCGGTTGATTTATAAAATGGGAAAAGAAGTTGCTCGTCAATTTCTGAGAACGGGTATTTATTTAAATTTTGCCCCCGTAGCCGATGTAAACAGCAACTCCAAAAACCCAGTCATCAACAGCAGATCTTTTGGCGCTGACCGCGAAAATGTTGCTCAAAAATCCATTGCATATATGTTAGGAATGGAAGACCATGGATTGTTATCGTGTGCAAAACACTTTCCTGGTCACGGCGACACCGAATCCGATTC
>JBBRGJ010000135.1:0-9081 GCA_038240835.1 Bacteroidales bacterium
GACCCAGTCTATAGCTTTTCCAAAGCTCGAGTGTGAATGCTTCTGACGAAATTTACAGGAAAGCCGTATGCGGGAAAACCGCACGTACGGATTGACGAGGGGGTAGAAAGGCGCATTGTGTCTTTCTGCTCTACTCTACCATGACAATTTTGAAATAACAATTTAATATCTGTGATCTTTTCCACTCAAATGTTAGTAGAACCCAAATTAAATATATTTTGGCTTGAATTTTGCATAAAATACCGCCTTTGTTTTTTGATGTTAAAATCATTGGTCTTTAAGTTTGAAAAAAGTATAAAATAAATATAAATATAATTATTATGAATAAAAATTACCTTCTACTTTTATTTTTGGCATGGTGCAGTTCTTTTACTTACGCTATTTTGCCAACTCCTGCAATGGTTTCTCCTCTTCACGGATCATCCGGTCAAAATGTAAATGTGATGCTCGATTGGGGAAATGTAACTGGAGCCACCTTGTATGAGTATAGATTAAGTCTGGACCCTTCACTAACTGGCGCAAGTAATATTTCTACAGGAACTAATTCTTATGTAAATACGTCGAATTTGTTCTTCGGAACTTCATATTATTGGGCTGTAAGAGCCAAGAGTGCCACGGATAGCAGCAACTGGTCGGTTATTTATCAGTTTGCTACGCTCGATGATATCGCGATGGTCGGACCTTCTAACGGCGCAATTTTTCAACAAATAAACGTAATGTTGGATTGGGGCAATGTAAGTGGAGCTTCCACCTTTGATCTGGAAATTGACACTAGTGCTGATTTTAACAGTACATTGCGCCAATATCAATCGATCCCTGGTTCTAATTCCTATTACTACACCTCAAATCTGCTTTTTGCTACCAAATATTATTGGCGAGTAAGAGCCATTAATGCCACAGATACTACTATTTGGAGTTCGGTTTGGAACTTTAATACTCATGACAATATTACGTCAATAGCACCTTCCAACAACACCATAAATCAGAATGTAGATGTACAATTGGATTGGAGTTCTGCCACTGGAATTAGTTTTTATGATGTTGAAATTGACACCAATATTAACTTTAACAGTCCATTGCACCAATATCAATCGATTCCAGGTTCTAATTCCTATTATTACACCTCCAATCTCCGTTTCTCCACCAAATATTATTGGCGAGCAAGAGCACGCCATAGTGCTGATACTACTTCTTGGACTCCGATTTGGAATTTTACCACTCATGATAATATTTCATTGTTAACTCCCGCCAACGGCGCCATCAATCAAGATGTAAACGTTTTGCTCGATTGGGGAACTGTTAGTGGAATTACCAATTACGATGTTGAAATTGATACCAATGCCAACTTTAATAGTGGATTGCACCAATATCAATCGGTAATAAGTACTTACTCTTACTTTAATACCTCTAATTTGCTTTTTGCAACCAAATATTATTGGCGTGCTCGTGCTCGTCATGCTTCGGATACTACCACTTGGAGTACTGTTTGGAATTTTACCACTAGCGATAACATCGTAATGGTTTCTCCGTCTAACGGCGCCATAAATCAGGATGTAAACGTTTTGCTCGATTGGGGAACTGTTAGTGGAATTACCAATTACGATGTAGAAATTGATACCAATGCCAACTTTAATAGTGGATTGCACCAATATCAATCGGTAATAAGTACTTACTCTTACTTTAATACCTCTAATTTGCTTTTTGCAACTAAGTATTATTGGCGTGCCCGAGCTCGTCATTCTTCGGATACTACCACTTGGAGTGCCGTTTGGAATTTTACAACCAAAGATGGGAAACCTGTCCACGTCTCTCCAGCAAATGGGGCAACGGGAGTTTCGTTAAATCCAACCATCGACTGGGCCAATGTAGTTGGGATTTTGGGTTATCATTATCAGTATTCTGCAGATTCTAACTTTACTACAACGCTTCCTGTTGCTACGGGAACTACTTCGCAAGCCGGTTTGACAAGTTTGAGCTATGGCGAATCTTACTACTGGAGAGTGCGTTGTTATCATGCAGTTGACACTTCCGATTGGTCAACTCCTTGGAAATTTACTACACTTTACCAATTAACAAGTCCCGTTCAATTAAGTAGTCCCGCCAACGGAACATCTGCCATCACTACTTCTACGGTTTCATTGCAATGGCAATCGTTGGCAACTGCTGTTTTTTACGAATATTCATATTCCACCAACGCCTCTTTTGTGGGAGCTGTAAATGGAACTACAACTAGCTTGTCTGCAACATCATCTACTTTGAGTCAAGGAATTACATATTATTGGAAAGTAAGAGCCAATAACGGAAGTGGCTATTCTCCTTGGTCAACAGTTTGGTCGTTTACTACTTCTGGAATAGGAACTCCAATCCTAATTAGTCCATCAAATGGTGCTGTTAATCAACCCATTGTGAGTCTTGTTTTAGACTGGCAAGATGCTTCTGGTGGAACTTTTTACGATTATCAATATTGTACCGATGTTAATTTTGTATCTCCTGCTCCAGTTTCTTCCACGTCCACGGCTTCTACGGTAACAATATCCGGACTTGCGAACAATACTACATATTATTGGAGAATCCGAAATAATGATGGAACAACTCAATCTCCTTGGTCTACGGTTTGGTCATTTACCACCGTTGGAATTGGTGTGCCTGTGTTGATTAGTCCAGCTAACGGTGCTGTTGGACAACCCAATACAAGTTTAGTCCTTGATTGGCAAGATGCTACTTCTGCTGTTTTTTATGAATATCAATATGCAACGGATGTGAACTTCGCTTCGCCAACATCTGCAAATACAACTGTCTCTACCGCCACCTTAAATGGATTAGCAATAAATACAACCTATTATTGGAGAGTGAGAACAAATTATGGAGCTATTACTTCTGCTTGGTCAATGGTTTGGTCGTTTACGACTTCTGGTTTAGAAATTCCTGTTTTGGTAAGTCCATCTAATAGTGCAACCAATCAGTCAATTAGTGGTTTAGTTCTCGATTGGAATAATACTCTAAATACTACTTATTATGAGTATCAATATAGCACCGATGTTAACTTTGTTGCTCCATTATCTGCAACCAGTACTGTCTCCTCGGCGATAATTAATGGATTATCCAACAATACTACCTATTACTGGAGAGTTCGTGGAAACGATGGTAATAATTTTTCATCCTGGTCTTCAGTTTGGAGTTTTTCTACGGTAACCACTATTGGAATTCAAGAAAATAATAGGATGTTCTCTGTTTTTCCAAATCCAACTCAAGATTATATCTATCTAAAATTTAATAACGGCGATGCGAAACTAGTAACCTTGTATAATTCACTTGGTTTATCCGTTTGGCAAGGGGTTTCAAATGATGAGCTGCTGAAAATAGATTTGACCTCATTATCTTCTGGAGTCTATTTTGTAAAAGTAAAGAGTGATGTGTCTGTGATTACTCAAACCGTCATCAAAAAATAATATTCATTGATTAAAATAAAGCAAACGCCGAGAACTAGTTTTCGGCGTTTGCTTTAAATGAATTTTTTTGCCCAATATCAAATTTTGTGATTTTTTATCATCTCTATTTGTAAAAAAAAATGTAGCTTTACAAGGTTAATAAAAACGGACATGTTCGACGACTCATACAACACAATAACAAGCAAATCAGAGGGGAAATACACCGAAAAAGGGAGTAAGTTTTTGTCCTTTTGTTTTCCAGTAACCAAGGAGGCAGAAGTGAAAGAGATTATGGCAGAACTTAAAAAAGAGTATTTTGATGCCCGCCATCATTGTTATGCGTATCGATTGGGTTGGGATAAGTCCGCATTTCGATTCAACGACGATGGAGAGCCTTCTGGAACTGCCGGTCGACCTATTTACGGTCAGATATTGTCGCACGATTTGACCAATGTTTTAATCGTTGTGATTCGTTATTTTGGCGGAACAAAATTGGGAGTAAGTGGATTGATTCAAGCATACAAAACAGCAGCCATTGAGGCACTTAATAGTAATACAATCGTCGAAAAGGTGATAAAAGATATCTACGATGTGGAGTTTAAGTACGAAGCCATGAGCGAATCGATGAGGTGTTTTAAACAGTATGCAGTGGAGATGATAGAGACAAATTATGATACAATATGCAATGTTCGTATCAGTGTGGCTAAAACTCAAACTGTGGCCGTGTACGATGCGCTTACCAAGATTGATCAAACAGTAGTTAGTTATGTAAAAACGGAATAAATATGATGAGAATTAGATTTTTTTTAAGTGTAATTGCCATTTGCGCAATTCAAACTATTTGTGAGCCACTTTATGCTCAGTATACGCCTGTAAAATTCACGTATGAATCCATCAGAGTGAATTCAATTTATGCTGGGGGAAGCGATACGGTGATTACCAACATAATAAAACCCTACAAATTGTCTATTCAAAAAGAGATGAATGTAGTGCTTGCCACCAGTGTATCTCCAATATTTGCCGAAAAACCCGAAGGTTCTTTGAATAACTTGGTTGCAGATGCTGTGTTTGAAATTGGAAAACTACAGTATAAGAATAGTGCTACTGGACCCATTGATTTCTGTTTGTTGAATTATGGAGGATTGAGAAAAGGGCTGCCCGAAGGAGATATTATTGTTGAAAATGTATATGAACTGATGCCATTCGATAATAAATTGTGTGTAATCTCTCTAGAAGGTGAACAGGTGGTGGAACTTTTTGATTTTCTAGCCAGCAAAAACGAAGGTCATCCCATTGCAAATTGTAAATTGGTTGTAGAAAAAGGAGTTGTCAAAGATGTTTCTGTGGCAGGAGCTCCCATTAATAAAGATAAAATCTATAAAGTAGTCACCAACGACTATTTATCGACTGGAAATGATGGAATGTATTTTTTCAAAAAAGCAGTAAGAGTTGAAGAAATTGATTTTTTGATTAGAGATGCGATTGTTGAGTATATTCGAATAATAGGCTCAAAACCTTTGAATATTCAAAAAGATGGCCGTTTTGTTATTAAAAATTAATTAAATGAAAAATATTATAAAATTATTTATCGGCGTTGCAATCATTCAGTTGATGTTTGTTGTCGCTGAGGCGCAGAGTGTAAAGAATATAACGATTCTACATACCAACGATACGCACAGCAGAATAGAGCAGCTGAGTGCTACCGATAAGAAATATCCCAATAGAGCTGGTTATGCAAACAGATCTGCTGTTATAAGTAAGATAAGAAGCGAACAATCCAATGTCTTGTTGGTGGATGCAGGTGATTTTTTGCAAGGAACTCCTTATTTTAATTTTTTCAAAGGTGTGCTAGAAGTGGAGCTGATGAATAAATTGGGTTACAAAGCAGTGACGTTAGGAAATCATGAGTTTGATTTAGGAGTAGATAGCTTAGCTAAAATATTAAAGAAAGCAAAGTTCTCAGTAGTCAACTGCAATTATGATGTAAAGAATACTCCGTTGAGAAAAATTGTAAAACCATGGATTATCGTGAAGATGGCCGGTGTGAAAATTGGGATTACAGGCGTTGGAGTTAACCCAGAAGGGCTTATTACTCCCGAAAACTTCAAGGGAATTGTGTATCATGAACCAGCGGGTGCTCTTAACAAAGTGGTTAATATGTTAAAAAAGGACAAAAAGTGTGATTTCGTAATTTGCCTCTCACATTTAGGTTATCAACAGCCGGACGGAATAATAAGTGATGTTTCAATTGTTAAAAAATGCAATAATATTGACCTAATTGTCGGCGGACACACCCATACTTTGCTCGAAAGGCCTGATAGTGTGGTTGATATGAGCGGGAGACAGGTTTATGTCGTACAAAGTGGAAGTATGGGAGTAAGCATAGGTCGCATGGATGTAGGCTTTAGCAAGAAATAGGAGGCTGTAACTCAATATCTCTATACGCAAAAAAAAGATAAAAGTCAATAGTAAATAAATTTTTTTTCTATCTATTTTTTGTTGAAATTTGTTGAAAAATTATAATCAACCTATAATTATAAAATTAACAAAAAAAGAGACTCTTTAAGTAAAGGGACTTAATTATATATATATCAAGTTAATAAGAGGAAAAGGATAAAAATGGAAAGCACAATGATGGCAAGCTGTATTGAAATATGGAAAAATTGTCTAACAATAATTAAGGACAATATTAATTCTAGAAGCTATCAAACTTGGTTTGAACCAATCATTCCGATTAAATTAGAAAATAATATATTGACGATTCAAGTTCCTAGTCAATTTTTTTACGAATATATCGAAGAACATTACATTAGTTTACTAAAAAAGACGATCCGCAAAGAGCTTGGATCAAATGGCCGACTCGAATACAGCATAGTGATGGATAACTCTCACAACAATGGACCGATAACCGTAAAGATGCCTACATCCAATAAAAACGCGATTAAAAATCCATCTGTAGCCATGCCAATAGACATCAACAAAAATTCATCAAAAGAAATTCCTAACCCATTTATCATCCCTGGGCTTAAGAAAATTAATATTCAATCTCAATTAGTCGATACTTTAAATTTCGATAATTATGTAGAGGGTGAATGTAATAGATTAGCTCGTTCGGCTGGTTATGCCGTTGCGGAAAATCCTGGGGGAACTTCTTTTAATCCGCTCTTTATATACTCAAAAGTTGGATTAGGAAAAACTCACTTATCACATGCTATTGGGGTTCAGATTAAAGAGAAATTTCCAGAAAAAATTGTTCTTTACGTTCAGGCAGAACAGTTCTATCAACAATACATTGAATCGATAAGAAACAACAATCACAATGATTTTATTCACTTCTATCAAATGATTGATGTGTTGATTATTGATGATATTCACGATATTTCTGGAAAAGAGAAAACTCAAGATGCTTTCTTCCATATATTTAACCATCTTCATCAAAAAGGGAAACAGTTAATTATCACTTCAGATAAATCACCTGTAGAGATGGTTGGGTTTGAACAACGATTACTTTCTCGCTTTAAATGGGGTCTTGCGGCAGATTTGCAAGAACCAAACTTGGAAACTCGTATTGCAATTCTTCAAAATCGCTTGTACAACGACGGAATTGAAATGCCACACGATGTGGTAGAATACATCGCATACAGCGTTTCTACCAACATTAGAGAATTGTATGGCGCATTGACCTCTATTTTAGCGCAATCATCGCTCAATAAGAAGGCAATCACCACAGAGTTGGCCAAACAGATGATTGATAAATATGTGAAAAGCACAGCTCGTGAAATTTCTATCGATTTTATTCAAAAAATTGTATGTGATTTCTTCACAATTCCTATCGATATGATGAACTCTAAAACTAGAAAAAGAGAGATTGTTCAAGCAAGACAGTTGGCGATGTATTTTTCCAAAAGACTTACCAACAGCTCCCTGTCAACCATTGGAATGCACTGTGGGAAAAAAGACCATGCGACTGTATTGCATGCTTGCCGCGCAATTTCAAATCTTATCGAAACAGATAAGTCTTTTAAAATTCAAGTGGAAGAGCTCGAGAAAAAGATTAAAATCTAACAAAATATTGAAAAGGCTGATTTATCAGCCTTTTTTAATGCCCCATAACTATTTTGTGACGCTTACAAAAGTTGATCGCATAATTCAATTGTTTTATGTATTTTTGCCGTTTAGAATTTATTCGTAATTAGAAGATAAAATCTTTGTAACTCAAATGACTTATTATGGAAATGACCGTTATTATTACAATTTGTGTACTACTTTTAGTAGCATACTTATTTGATCTTACCTCTTCTCGGACAAAAATTCCTTCTGTTTTTCTGTTGTTGCTTTTAGGATGGGTGGTCAGACAAATAACCAATCTTTTAGATTTTAATCTACCGGATTTCTCTTCCGTTTTGCCCATCCTTGGCACTGTCGGACTTATATTGATTGTATTGGAAGGCTCTTTGGAATTAGAACTCAATAAATCAAAAGTAAAACTGATCAGAAAATCTATACTAGGAGCTCTTTTTCCTATGATTGCCATCGCTTTTTTACTAGCCTATTTATTCCAATTTTTTGGGGGATATTCCTTAAAAGATAGTCTCGTGAATGCAATTCCATTTTGTGTGATAAGTAGCGCAGTAGCCGTCCCCACAGTCCGACATTTGGTCTCTTCCGATAGAGAATTTGTAACGTATGAAAGTAGTTTGTCGGATATTTTTGGGGTTTTGTTCTTTAATTTTATTGCACTCAACGATACGTTCGATTCATACTCTTTTGGATTATTTGGGCTACAACTGCTGATCATGATTGTGGTCTCTTTTGTGGCAACCATCGGACTTTCATTCTTATTGAACAAAATAGAGCATCACATCAAGTTTGTTCCAATTACACTTTTGGTTATCTTGATATATTCAGTATCCAAAATTTTCCATTTACCAGCACTTATTTTCATTCTGCTTTTTGGACTTTTTCTTGGAAACATAGACGAATTGAAACGTTTTAAATGGATTGATAGACTGCATCCAGTTGAATTACAACACGAAGTAGATAAATTTAGAGAACTCACCATCGAAGGTTCGTTTTTGATTAGAGCACTTTTCTTCCTGTTATTTGGTTATTTAATCGAAACGGCAGAGATCTTGAATACCGATACAATCACATGGGCATTGGCAATTGTGGGCATTATTTTTCTCTTCAGAGCTGTTCAGTTAAAGTTTTCTAGAATAAAAATGTCCCCTTTGTTGTTCGTCGCACCAAGAGGGTTGATTACAATTTTGCTCTTCCTTTCCATCATTCCAGCTCAAAATATATCAATTGTAAACGAATCCCTCGTTATTCAAGTTATATTATTAACAGCCCTCGTGATGATGTTTGGAATGATGTATAAACCCAAGGATAACAAGCAGTTAGTAGTGCCCAGTGATCAGAGTGAGGCTCAGCCAGAAACAAGTGACAAAGTAACGAGTGACGAAGAGAAGCTAGACGGGAATCAGTGATCAGATGACAGTTAACAGTTAACAGTGATCAGTTAACAGAGCAAAGCTCTACCGAAATACAGTTAGCAGTTAACAGTTAACAGTGATCAGGAGCAAAGCTCTACCGAATACAGTTAACAGTTATCAGTAACAGAGCATCCCGAATTTTTTCAAAATTCGTGGAT
>JBBRGJ010000136.1:0-8906 GCA_038240835.1 Bacteroidales bacterium
ATTTTGATGTCTGGCATCTATTTTCTTCATCGCACCCGCCTCGTCTTAACCTCAAAATTATCTGTTTTTCTTAACGCTTTTTTGACAAGGTCGGTCTGAGATAGCAATATTCATAAATTATTTTTTCACTAAAGTAAGTGAAATTCATCCTATATGTAAACATCTGTAATTTAGTGTATTAATTGTAATCAAAACAATTAGTTGCGGATTTAAGGTAATTTAATAAATTGATGCGTTTGGACTTTTTCAAAACTCTCAATCTGTGAATTAATTGAGTTCCAGTTTTGTTTTCACAAACTCGTCAATAATTTGCCAATGATCAAAAGCCAACGAAGGAAGTTGGTCTAGATTAAACCATTGCGCTTCGGCAGCATCATCGGCGGCGCAAAAATGGATGTTTTCGTCGACTTTTCCGGAAAACACAACAGAAACCACATGTCCCCGTGGGTCGCGATGAGGTGTGCCGTATGTTTTAAATTGGGTTAAATTAACGTCCGTAATTTGAGTCTCTTCTTCGAGTTCGCGAAGGGCTGCGTTCATTAAATCCTCTTGTTCGTCGACAAATCCGCCGGGCAATGCCCAAAAACCGGCAAATGGATCGCGCAATCGTTTGATTAAAAAGATTTTTATAGGAATAGAATTGCTGATAATAATCATATCAACGGTTACAGCGGGACGGGGATAGTCGTATTGGAAACTCATACTCTATTTTTCAAGTTCGCGAAGATACATTCTAATTGTATTTTGTAAACCAAAGTAAAGAGCGTCGCACACCAATGCGTGGCCAATAGAAACCTCTAACAGTCCAGGAATATTATTTTTGAAAAAGTTAAGATTGTCCAAGTTCAAATCATGACCTGCATTAATTCCAAGTCCTACCGAAAGTGCCGCTTTGGCGGTTTCTATGTAAGGAATAATCGCTTTTTCGCGGTCGATATGGTAATTGCTGGCATACGCTTCGGTGTAAAGTTCAACGCGATCGGTTCCTGTTTCAGCGGCATGAATAGCCATCTCTGGATCAGGATTTACGAAGATAGAGGTGCGAATTCCATGAGTTTTAAATTTTGCAATCACTGTTTTTAAAAACTCTTTCTCTTTTTTAGTATCCCATCCATTGTTAGAGGTAAGCGCATCGGGAGCGTCTGGGACTAAGGTAACTTGAGCCGGTTTTGCTTTGCAGACCATCTCGATAAAGTAATCGGAAGGATACCCTTCGATGTTGAATTCGGTAGAAATATTAGGTTTTAGAACAAACAAATCATCAAAACGAACATGACGTTCATCGGGGCGAGGATGGACTGTAATTCCTTGTGCTCCAAAACGTTCACAATCAAGAGCAACCGTTAATAAATTGGGCATATTGGCTCCTCTAGCATTTCTTATGAGAGCAATTTTGTTGATATTTACACTTAGCGTTGTCATATTTTTTGAGTTTTTTGATATTCGTACTGCAAAGATAAAGAATCTATTAATCAATCATCTAGGATGAAAGAATATTAACTCTTAATTCCCGAAATGTTTGCAAAAAAACAAGGAGAATATTGACCTTTTCAAAAAAACACTTTATAGAAAAAGGAACGAAGTAACGAGTGACAGTTAACAGAGAGAAGCTTGCCTGAAGATCAGTTAACAGTGATCAGTGTAACAGTTAACAGAGCGAAGCTTGCCTGAAAGTGGTGACGGAGTAACGGGGTAACGGGTGACGGAGCGAAGCTCGACTTGCTTCGCACCGGTCTCGCTTCACGCATCGTCGCTTCGCGCGTCACCCCGTTACTCCGTCACCCCGTTACCTTCCTCCCGTTACCTTTTTTCTTAATAACGAAGTTTATACCGCAGAGAATAAGATTGAATCGTTTTTTTCTAAGCAAATGTATTTCAGTTTAAAACATTGTCATTACTATCATTTTGTATGACATTTTTTTTGAAATTAAAATCACATTTTTCTTTTTTCTAACCATTTGAAAAACAATTTATTACAATGATTATCAACCAAATTTTGTTAATAACCCAAAAAAAGTATAAGAAAATGAAAATCATAAGGAAAAAAAGAGTAATTTTGCAGTCCGAATTAAAATGTATCATAAATTTAAAACAGAAGAAAATGTACGCAATCGTTGAAATCGCAGGACAACAGTTTAAAGTTGTCAAAGATCAGCACCTTTTCGTTCATCGTTTACAGTCTGAAGAGGGTGTGAGTGTTGAATTCGACAAAGTGTTATTGATCGAGAATGAAGGCAAAGTAAACATCGGAACACCCAACGTACAGGGTGCCAAAGTTTCCGCTACAGTGTTAAATCACCTGAAAGGCGACAAAGTATTGATATTCAAGAAGAAAAGAAGAAAAGGATATCAAAAAATGAATGGTCACCGTCAATTTTTGACAAAAATTCAGATCAACGACATTGTTGCTTAATTAAAAAAGTTTAACCGTAAAAAAATTGTATTATGGCTCATAAGAAAGGCGTCGGAAGTTCGAACAACGGACGGGAATCACATAGTAAGCGTTTAGGCGTTAAACTATTTGGCGGACAAGTTGCCAAACCAGGTAACATCATCATTCGTCAACGTGGAACGAAACACTATCCAGGTATTAATGTAGGTATTGGCAGAGACCACACCCTATATTCTTTAGCTGATGGTAGAGTTACTTTCAGAAAAACAGTAGATGGAAAATCAATTGTATCTGTTTTACCAGATGCAGTAGCTCAAGTAGCAGAAGTTGTTGCTGAAGCTTAGTTGATTCTCAATAAAATTTAAAAAAGCCTTTCATTTAGTTGAAAGGTTTTTTTTTGTAATTCCTTGCTGTATATAGTCTTTATTGAACCGCCTCGAAGTGGTTGAACCGATTTAAAGAAAATATTTAGGATTAAAAAACGTCAATTCATTTTTTTCCCACAACACCTATGTATAGAAAATCAAATTATCTTTACATAACGATTTTGATGTGTATAGATTTTGGCATTTTCTTTACAAAGCTATTTTTAGATTTTCCGCACATCATACACCGGAATATTGAAAAAATCATTTATTTTGTTACCGTATTGGGAAATTATTTTGCATCTTTGTGTTTTGTATTTTTTGAAGTCTCGTAAAATTAATGGTAAAACGATATAATTATGGAACATAAAGTGATAAAAACCGAAGAAGATTATAAAACTGCACTAACTCGATTAGAGCAAATCTTCGATGCAGAGCCTAATTCCAAAGAAGGGGACGAGCTCGAGTTGTTGTCTTTACTCATCGAAAATTATGAGCAAGTTCACTTTCCCATAGATTTACCTGATCCTATCGAGGCAATCAAATTCAGAATGGAACAAATGAACTACAAACCCAAGGATTTTGCCTTGGTTATTGGTTTTAGAAGCCGTGCTTCGGAAATCTTAAACAAAAAGAGAAAATTATCTTTGGAAATGATTCGGAAAATCAACAAAAAAATGCACATTTCTACAGATATATTAACACAGGAGTATTAGCCTCCGATTTTCCGCACATCATACACCGGAATATCCAATGCTTCCGACATCTTTTGGCAAAGTTCTTCGGAATTAAATAAAAAACCAGAAGGCGAAGTGGGGTTTACACAAACGGCAATTAGTTTGGTTTTTAAAAGAACTTTGATGGTTCCTCCTTTTTTCAAAAAGGCTAAATAGCTCTCTTTGCTTACAAAAAGTCGGGTATAATCTTTTACCACCAAAATGGTTTTGTTACATTGTTTCTGCACTCTCAAAAAATCGAGTAATTTATCGCCGATGGCACCGGGAGCGTAAATAGTGTGACCATATTGGAACATTTTGTCCTTAAATTGTTCGAGCAAAAACACCGATGGAATTTCTAAATTATGAATTTCGTGATGCTCATCAATCGCCCATAATCCTTGCTCAACATCCATTAATTGGTCGGCAGCGAGAGATCCAAAAGCGGGAATTTGAATAAGTTGATGAATAAACTGAGTTTTTTTGATTAACGTGGGCAAATGGGTAGAAACCGCTGCGCCAGTATTCAATATCATACACTCGGTAATGGCTGGTGATCCTAAACTCTTGCGCGATAATGCGCCATCTACAATGGTTAAATCTATTCCAAATTGACTCATTTGGTTGATGTTTTCTTTGAGCCAAGAGGTATTTGTGGGACCAGACAGAATGACTTTTCCAGTACTCACAGTTTTGGCGGTAACCAGCCTTCCAAGGGAAGTTCTGCGATCACTCACGTGTAATATCTCCGAAGTCAGTTTTCTTTGTTTGTAATGTTTTTCGGAGGTAATAAAAACCACATTCTCAAAAAGCTCAATTTCTGGTTTTTGAGTCAGTGTAACCTGATCCACACTTTCGCCATCAATTCCAATAGAGGTAATGGCCAAATTTTTCCCCGAACCTTTCAGCCGTTGCAACACATAATTCAAACACTCCGTCTTGCCGGTGTTCTTCTCCATTCCAACGATGGAAAGGCTTTTGTGCTGAAGTATGTTGTTTGTGAAAGGCATTTGTTGTTTTTTTAATTTAAACCAATTCCAAATCTTTTTTATTCAATTTCAGGTTGGGTTTGTTAATTTTTTCGATGGCCGATTTAATGCGTTGCTGGTCGTTGGTTGAAAGGAAAACAGGAATCAAATCCTGCATTTCAATTTTCAGCAATCGGTGGATGATGATAATATCTTTCATCGAGAAAGGACTTAAACCATTGATAAGCTCTGATATATAGGTTTTCCCTTTGTGCCCGAGAATGACAGAAAGATCTTGTTGAGTCATATTTAGTTCTTTAAGCTTTGATTTGATTATCTCCTTTCGTTTTGAAATAAAAAGGTTCTCTTTATCGGCAACCATCTCTGCAAGGTCGCTCTCTTCAATTTTTATTTTGGTGGCAACTTCCGACCAGTTTTTGTCTTCGTATCTCTTGATGATTTCTCTCAGCTTATTCCGGATTTCTGCAAATTGAGGATTCTCCTTCGCAAGCACTCTTAGCTTCTTATCGTCAACCAGAGCTCTTTCCAGCTCAAGTTCACTTTTTATTACTCCAGCTTTTAATGTTTTATCTATGTTGAAATTTGCATCCATTATACGTGACTATAAATTAAACTAAGTGAGTTTGAATGTTTTTTGTGGCAATTTGAATAAAGTCAGGATTTGTAAAAAGGGTTTTCTTTCGGTCGCTCCAATGTTCAAGTTCCTTCGTAATCTCCTCCAACGTACTAACCTTTTTTTCTTGAATGATAAAATCAACGGTTGATAATAATTCCAATCCAAATGGAGAATAAAACCCTGTAAGAAATTTTTTAGTCTTTTCGGTCATCGTTTGATACGTTGTGTTTTCTGGTAGCTGTAAAAATTCATTTACCGCATTTTCCGCATCGGGAATTAGCCCCAATTCTTCAAATGGTTTTTTGTCTTTAGAGCTATATCCCATGATATAACTACCATTCAAATAATATAAAACATGCTTAACTTTGCTCGAATAGGGTCCGTAAAAATTAGGATGATATTCTAATTTAAAAACGTCCTTTGCTCCGAAACGTTGAAGGAAGTAGGCCACTTTCTCAGCTGCAAATTCAGAAACAAACTCTCCATTTCTAGTTAAATCATACAAAACAGATAATATCATTGCCCGCGCAGGAGTGAGTTTTACTCGCTCTTTTTTCAATACTTCTTGTATCGCTTTGCTCGGTTCGTATATGTAAATTTCACAATTCAAATCAGACAACTGTTTTTCTAACAATACTTTTACTTTATTCCAATCCAAACCTCCATTTCCAGAGCCTAAAGGAGGAATAGCAATTGATTTAATCTGTTTTTCTTCAATTACTTTCACTAATTCCACTAACCCAGATTCAATATAGCTGTATTCGGATGGAAGTCTCCAATGGGTTTTTGTGGGAAAATTAATAATAATTTTGCTTCCCTTCAACAAGGTTTCTTCTTCAACTACCAAGAGTTTTCCAACATTTAGCTCGTTGTTTTTACAAGCATTGGCATATATTTTAAAATTGTTAGGAAACCTGTTTTTGAATTGCAGTGCTATTCCTTTTCCCATCACACCCACCGTGTTAACCGTGTTCACCAAAGCTTGTGCTTCACTTTCTAATAAATTTCCTGTTTGATAATGTATCATAGTTTAAAAGTAAAAGTGTGATTTAATAGGAACATTTAACGTATTTATCCCAAAATTTGCCATTCGGGTTTGTGCATTTTGATTATAAACAACAAAACCTAAAACGCCGCTTGGTTCAATATCGCCCATGACTAAAAATTCAGCCTCTTTTCTTCGTTTAAGATCTAAGTCTTGGTCATTAATCCAATATTTTTCATTGATTGCTTTCCAATCTAAAATAGTGTCAATATTTGGAATGTCTGAAGGTGAGTATTGAGAAGTAAAACCATCCACAGCGTGTCCATTTGTAAAAACAAAATCTAATTGTAAATCAATTATTTTTTTAATAGAAGTTACACAATAAACAATATTTTCAACAGGAGTTGGAGCTACCATATTGTATCCATTTTGAATCACATACAACATTGGGTTTCTCACGCCAAAGTAAAACGGAATATACGCTCCAAGATTTTTTCCATTGTTTAATAAAAAGTCGTTTCTAGTAGAAATAATTGTATTATCTCCAATGGGAACAAAATTAGGACTTGCATTTATTGATGAAGAATGTGTAATCCCGAATTTGAGAATATGCGGAATATTCTCAATATGAGTCATTCTAAATAAATATGTTTTACTCAAATCTTTCATTTTATCAAAAGTATCACTTTTTTTAATCCAATTACTCTTAGACTATGATTTTAATAATCCAATTTGTTTTTATCTACTTGCAAATATAAACCGAACTTTATTTGATGATTTTGGCTAAAATATTCTTTTATTAGCTCAAAAGTAATTTAGTTTTGATAAGAAAACGTCAAATTCGAGGCTTTCGAAACAATGAATTCAATGAGTTTACTAGTGTAAATGATTTGAATTCATTGTAAGAGTAACGAAAAATTTGACGTTTTCTTGCAAATACTAATTATGTCGTTTCTTTCTTGCCAAATTTGCTGGTTCCAACGAAAGCATATCACCACGAAGTAGTGCTGCTACTCCATCACTTGGCGTTACGCCAGTACAATCGGGACAGTGACATTCGTTTTTGTAATCATCAGGTTCGGTATAGGTTGTAATTACGCCTTCGAAGTTACGAAGAACTACTCTTCCTGGACTTTGTGAAATTATGTATGTTGGCATTACTGGGGTTTTTCCGCCGCCACCGGGAGCATCCACAACAAAAGTTGGAACTGCAAATCCGGAAGTGTGACCACGCAAGTTTTCGATGATTTCAATTCCTTTGGAAACTGGAGTTCTAAAATGTTCTAATCCCATCGACAAATCGCATTGGTAGATATAATAAGGTCTCACTCTGATTTTTACCAGATTTTGAACTAGTTTTTTCATCACATTTACACAATCGTTTACTCCACGAAGAAGTACGGTTTGATTGCCCAATGGAATTCCAACATTCGCTAGTTTAGCACAAGCTTCGGTTGATTCTGGAGTAATTTCGTTGGAATGATTGAAGTGTGTGTTCAACCAAATTGGATGATATTTTTTTAGCATGTTTGCCAAATCATCGGTAATACGTTGTGGACAAACCACAGGTGTACGAGTTCCAATACGGATAATTTCAACATGAGGAATGGCACGCAAACGTTGGATGATAGATTCTAACATCTTGTCGCTCACCATTAAAGCATCTCCACCCGAAAGTAAAACGTCGCGAATTACTGGAGTTTTTGCAATGTAATCGATGGCTTTTTGAATTCTTTCCGAAGGTGACTCACAATCATTTTGACCCGCAAAACGGCGACGAGTGCAGTGACGGCAATACATCGAGCACATATCGGTAATTAGAAAAAGCACACGATCTGGATATCTGTGAGTCAAACCTGCCACTGGAGAATCTTCATCCTCGTGCAGTGGATCTAATAAATCTGCCGCCGACTGATGTGTTTCGGCACCGGTTGGAATTGCTTGTTTACGAATCGGACAATTTTTATCTTCTGTATTGATCAACGACATGTAGTATGGAGTAATTGCCATACGCAATGTTTCTAGAGACTTTTTTACGCCCTCTTCCTCTTCAGGAGTGAGGCTAATGAATTGTTTGAGTTGCTCTAATGTTTCAACTCTGTTTTTTACTTGCCATTTCCAATCGTTCCATTGTTCATCAGAAACGTTTGGATAGAATTTGGCTCTGTTATTTGTAAGCATATTTTGAGTTTATTTTTTGAATTTCACAATTGATAATTGAATGAATAGGATTTTTAAACGTATAGTTTTTCAAACAATGCTCTAATTTCATCCGATTCCCGAAGAATATTGAGTGTTAAATCAGCATGCCCTTTTGCATAGCCATTTCCAACAATTAGATTAATGTCTTTTCCAACTCCTTCAGCACCCAATGCAGCTTTTGTAAACGAAGTAGCCATTGAAAAAAAGTAAATAGTTCCTTGTCCTTTGGTAATTAGAATGGAAGTCATTTCGGTGCTTGGTACATTTACATTATTGATGGTTACATCGCAACCACGCTCGCCAGTAATGGCTATCACTTTTTTGTAAACATCCATTACACTAGTTGCATCGGCAATGATTACATCGTGTGCTAACTTCATATCTAAAATCCGCTGAGCGTTTTCCTTGGAATATTCCACCACAATCACGCGACCTGTGGCACCCACATTTTTCATGGCCTGATAGCAACATAAAATACCTGATTTTCCACCTCCACCGATGATACAAACGGTATCACCTTCTTTTACCAAACGATCTACTTGAGCGGGAGCTCCAGCCACATCCAATGCCGCTAAAGCCAACTTTTCGGGCATATCTTTTGGAAGAATAGCATAAATTCCACTTTCAAACAAAATAGCTTG
>JBBRGJ010000137.1:0-8853 GCA_038240835.1 Bacteroidales bacterium
AAGCTCAAGCCCTGCGGGTTTTTTGAAAAATCTCCACCCGCAGAAAAAGCGGGTAGTATTTTTCAAAAAAAGCTTGCGTTATTCATTTACTCCATATAAAGAATGTTTACAAATTGGAAAAATCAATAATAATAATAATAAGTTAAATTAATAACAACATCTTAGCTTAACTTCTGGTTTTATTGGTCTTACAAATGGGGAGTACAATAAATGATCTAATAAATTAAGGGGTAAGTTACCTCCTAACTTCCTAACATACTGCATATTATTTAAACACCAAGAACTTACTTGTCCCTTTTTATATAAAATAAGCATTAATAACAGTAATACCGATTGCAGTAGTATTTTGCAGTGAAATCAAGTATTAGCTATGAAATAGCTTATAATCCTGAAAAATGCATTATTTTCGCATATCGTAATTTGAATTATTATGAGAAAAGTGTATTTTCTCTTATTGTGTAGCTTTTTGATGTGTGTTTCTGATCTTGTGGGACGAAACAAAGCTTTGGCGGTCATCCCTTTTGAGATGGTGGGAAATTATGTGGTTGTAAAAGTAAGAATTAACGATTCGAGTCCGTTGAGGTTTATTCTTGATTCGGGTGTGCGAAATACAATAATAACCGAACTTTTTCCTGAAGATAATTTGAATCTTAAATATATCGACCAAAAACAACTTCAAGGATTGGGACAAGGTAAGACGATAAATACGTCTGTAAGTAAATCTAATGATATTATCTTAACTAGAGCAATCTCGCTTACCGATAAAACTATTCTCCTTTTGCAGGAAGATATTTTTAATTTAACGAGTCAGACCGGCACTAAAATCAATGGTTTGTTGGGTTTTGATTTTTTCTCGGATTATATAACCGAAATTGATTATTCTAAACGGAAAATCAAATTCTACCAGCGCGAAAGCTTTGTTGCTCCACCTGAATTTGGTATAATGCCGATGACTATAGAAAATCAGAAAATGTATATCCACCTTTCTATCCTCGAAACAGTTAGCGAACGTCGGTCGATTAAAATGTTTATCGATACGGGAGCTGAGCTTTCGGCATGGTTTCAAACACTTACCAATAAAGCCATTGAGATACCTGAAAAATCGATTCAAGGAAGAATTGGTCAAGGATTTAGTGGCGAAATTACGGGTTATTTTGCCCGAGTACCTCAAATTTGTATTGCTAACTTTTGTGTTAAAGATCCGGTGGTCGCTTTCCCTGACCCTGTGGCAATTTCAGAAATCATTAAGAATTCCGATCGTGATGGTACAATCGGAAGCCAATTGCTCAGCCGTTTCGACTTGATTATTGATGTGTTTTCAAAAACCTTTTATTTTAAACCCAATCGGAATTTCAATAAACCTTTCGTTTACAATATTGCTGGTATCGAGGTGGTTCAGACTTTATCACAATTGTCTTATTTTGAGGTTATAAATGTTTGGAATAATTCCCCCGCCCAAAAAGCTGGAGTCATGATTGGAGATATTGTTTTGGAAGTCAATAATGAGAATATATTCAAATTTTCACTTTCCGAACTAAGGGGCTTTTTCGAGAAACCATCCAAAAGACCATTGCGGTTAATGTTGAGTAGAGACGGCAAGCATATTGTTTTAAACATCAAAATGGAAGCCAAAATATAAATGATTTTGCCACTGCTGTTAATATAATAAGACCCTTAATTTTATCGAAATTATCGAATAAAATTAAGGGCGTTTTATTTTGATTATCAAAGGATAAACTATTTCAATTCATCAGAAGTATAAGCTTTGGGTAATTTTCGTAAATTATATTGCGAAGCCATTATTTCGCCATAAGCACCGGCCGAACGAATGGCAATTATATCGCCTCGTTTAGTTTTGTTCATAAAATACTCCTTGGCAAAAGTATCCGATGATTCGCAAATTGGACCAACTACATCATATTCTTCATCGGGTAACTCCGAACTTAAATTCTCAATACGGTGATAAGCCTGATACAAAGCAGGACGAATTAATTCAGTAAATCCGGCATCGAGTATAGCAAATTTCTTTGAAGTACCTTCTTTAACATACAACACCCTCGAAATAAGACTTCCGCATTGTGCCACCACTGCACGACCAAGCTCAAAATGTAGCAATTGCCCAGGGCGAAGTTGTAAGTGCTTGCGGAAAACCTTGAAATAAGCTTCAAAGTCAGGAATACTAAAATGATTAGGATGTTCGTAACTAATTCCAAGTCCGCCACCCACATTAATGTGATGAAGTTTCACTTCACGTTTATCAAAATGCTCTTGTATTTCATTCACTTTTAAGCACAAATCCTGAAATGAAGTCATGTCGGTAATTTGTGATCCAATATGAAAATGTATCCCAATCAACTTGATATTCGATAAAGTCAAAACCAAATCGGTCACTTTATCTAAATCGGAAAGGTTGATTCCGAACTTGTTTTCGCTGAGCCCAGTAGTAATGTAATGGTGTGTATGTGCACTTACATTTGGGTTAATACGTAGAGCCACTTGAGCTATTTTCCCTTTGGCAGCAGCCAATTCGTTCATTACTTCAAGCTCAGGAATTGACTCCACATTGAAACAAAAAATATCATTGTCTAATCCTAAGTTAATTTCCCAATCGGCTTTTCCAACTCCCGCAAAAACCACTTTTGAAGCAGGGATTCCGGCATCGAGAGCTGCCTGTACTTCGCCACCACTTACGCAGTCGGCTCCTAAACCAGCATCCTTAATAGCTTTAAGTACTTTGCTGTTCACATTGGCTTTCATTGCATAATGCACCACAAAATTACTATGCAAACTGTGTTGATTTATTTCATCAAGCGTTGAGCGCAACAGATCTAAATCGTAATAATAAAAAGGAGTTTGAATCTCCGAAAATTTATCTATGGGGTATTGAGCTTTTATCATATATGTAAAATGAGTAAGAAAAAAAACCGACATGCTGCATGCCGGTTCTGTATATTTAATCGTTAAAAAGACCTTTGCTTAAAGCAACCAAAGCATTTTTCTTATCCTCGGCTTTGATCAAAAACGAAATGTTATAATTACTTCCGCCATACGAAATCATACGAACTGGAATATTGTCCAAGGCCGATACGGCTTTTGAAGTGAAACCTAAATTTTCAGGTGTCAAATCGCCCACAACGCAAATAATAACCATATCGGTATCAACGGTTACAGTTCCTAGTTTTTTAAGATTATTCAGTATCTCATCTAACCGTTTTGTATTATCAATAGTAACCGATACGCCCACCTCTGAAGTCGTAATCATGTCGATTGGTGTATGGTATGATTCAAATATTTCAAAAACTTTTCGTAAAAACCCATGAGCCAATAACATGCGACCCGATTTAATTTTGATGGCAGTAATTCCATCTTTTGCAGCTACTGCTTGTATTTTGTGCTTAAAACTTTGCATAGAAATCAAAGTTCCAGGTGCATCTGGCTCCATGGTATTGAGCAATCGTACTGGGATATTATTCAACTTAGCAGGTAATATACAAGTAGGATGCAGAATTTTGGCACCAAAATAAGCCAATTCGGCAGCTTCCTCAAAATGGAGAAAAGGGACCGGCTTTGTTCCCTCTACCTGACGTGGATCGTTATTGTGCATTCCGTCAATGTCAGTCCATATTTGAATTTCCTCTGCTTTCAGTGCCGCTCCAATCAGAGATGCACTATAATCGCTTCCACCACGCTGTAAGTTATCTATTTCACCATAAAAATTACGACAAATATAGCCCTGTGTGATATAAATCATTTTATCGGGTACCGCTATCAACTGTTTTTCGAGGTTTTCGGCTATAAATGCAGTGTCTGGCTCCGAATTTTTGTCAATGCGCATATAGTCCAAAGCAGGTAATAAAGCACTGTTTTCTCCAATTTCTTTTAAATACAATTGAAACATAATTGTTGAAATCAATTCGCCTTGAGCTAAAATTGCTTTTTCCTCGAACAAAGTAAAAACTGATGTTGAGAACGAGCGCATATATTCAAAATGTGTTTCAATTATAGTGCGAGCCTCTGCTTTAAATTCAGCCGATTGGTATAAATCCTCAATTACAGCATAATATTTTTGGAGAAGCCCATTAATTTTTTCTAATGCTCCTGAGGTATTGTTTTTGTAAAAATAATCTGAAATTTCCACCAAGCTGTTCGTTGTGCCCGACATAGCCGAAAGAACAACAATTTTCTGATTTCCATCACAGATAAGTTTAGCCACATCTTTCATGCGTGAAGCCGAGCCCACAGATGTTCCGCCGAATTTTAATACTTTCATTTCTTTATTGTTATGTATTTATATTCATTCATTTTACGAACTGCAAAAGTAATAATTTTTTCTCGATTTTTTTCATTTGAATATTCGATTTAATGATTTACTTTTGTAGAAGTAATTTACTACACACATAGTTGTACAAATTTATACCGAAAAACAGACTGGGAAGGCATTCGAGGAAGGGTCAAAAACAAAAAAAAAGGAAGAACAAATGCTCTTCCTTAGTAAAAATGGGTGGAAAACGGGGCTCGAACCCGCGACCCTCGGTACCACAAACCGATGCTCTAACCAACTGAGCTATAACCACCATGTTTTGCGGTTGCAAAGATACAACAGCATTTGCTTATGTGCAAGAGTTTTAGTCAAAAAACTTACTATTTTTACAAGTACCTAATATTCAACAGCAAACAAATTGAAAAAAACAAACTTCTACATCTCAAATCCAATTTTGGACGCCCAAATAAAGGATATTAAACTAAAAATACGCCTTTCGATGAACGGCGAAGTGTCCGAACAGATGAAAACAGCTGGCATAGTTTACAAAAAAAATTATGGCGTAACCATTCCAGTTATCAGAGATATTGCAAAATCTTATGCACCTGATGCCGATTTGGCCAACCGACTTTGGATGCTGGGCGAACGCGAAACAATGATACTTGCAACCCTACTCTATCCTACAGACAAGTTGACCGTAGAAAATGCACAAAAACACATTCTTCAGCTAGACAAAATGGAATTAGTGGAGCAAATATCCATGAACCTGCTCAACAAGTTGCCTTTTGCTACCTCTTTGTGCATTTGGTGTGTAAACAGTCCTAAACTCTGGATTCGAATTACTGGACTGATGCTTTCTGTTCGCATTTACAAAAATTTAGACGAACATGAAACGGATACAATTATTGAAAAAGCGTTTGAGTTTTCGCAAACAAATGAATACTATTTATACAAAGCAATTGCCCTCAGCCTAAGCCGTATAAGCAGAAGAGATGATAAAACCGCACATACTATTTTAAAAAAAATGAATGCTGAATTTGACCCGAATAATATAGGTCAACAATATATTAGCAACGAATTGAAAGCAGAAATAGAGTTTTTGGAAGTAAAGTAACACAAACAAACCAAAAAAAGTTGTATTTTTGTAGGTCAACTTCACTTTGCTAAAAAAACAAGTACTTTACCTGAACAAGCCAGAACAAAGAACAAAGATATTAGACAAAAAGACAAATGAAAACCACAAAAAAAGCTAATTGAAAATCATTTTCTTTTGAAATAATTCGGATTAGTTCTTATTTAGGAATAATAATATAATCTATTTTTCCTATTGAATGTAAAGTATTTAGTTTAACAAAAATATTTAATATTGTGCCAAAAAAAATACACTAATTTGAAAGTTTAGGTACTAATATTAACATGGCAATTTCCCAAAATGTGATATACAAAATTTTAAGACAGTATTTTAGGAATGAAAGGAGACGAAATTTACGAAGATGTTTTGAAGCAGTTCACTGAATTTCTTTCGGATCACCACTACCGCAAAACACGCGAGCGTTTCGCTATACTTGAACATATACATGCGAACGAAGGTTTTTTTAATGCTGAAACCTTATTCGAAGACATGAAAAATGAGTTTCGTGTGAGTTTAGCTACAGTTTACAACAACTTAGAATTGCTAACAAGTTGTAATTTAATCTCTAAAAATCAGTTTGGGGGCAGTAAGTTTCTCTATCAAAAAACTTTTGGAACTACAGCTCATCATCACATGATTTGCTCAATATGTGGCAGTGTAAAAGAGTTTAAAGACAGAAAATTTCAAGAACACATTGAAGCTAAACATTTTGCGTCGTTTTGTACATCCTATTATACACTTAACCTGTACGGTGTTTGCAAAAAATGTAACAAAATAAAAAAAACAAAGAAAATATAAATCAATCAACATAAAAAATCGATGAAAGTAGATGTATTATTAGGTCTCCAGTGGGGAGATGAAGGAAAGGGTAAAGTAGTAGATGTTTTAACTCCTCAATACGATTTAGTTACACGTTTTCAAGGCGGACCCAACGCAGGCCACACTTTAGAGTTTGAAGGAAAAAAGTTCGTGTTACGTTCTATCCCATCAGGTATTTTTCAAGGAGGCAAAATAAATGTAATTGGAAATGGTGTTGTGATTGACCCTGCACTTTTCAAAGCAGAAATTGAAGCCTTAGAAACTTCGGGACATCCGCTGACCGAACGTTTGAAAATCTCGAAAAAAGCACACCTTATTCTCCCAACTCACCGACTTTTAGATGCTGCTTACGAATCGGCAAAAGGCGAAGGAAAAATTGGTACAACTGGCAAAGGAATTGGCCCAACTTACACCGATAAAATCAGCCGTAATGGATTGAGAGTAGGTGATATATTGCACAATTTTGAAGAGAAATACAATGCAGCCATTTCACGACACAAAGAAATTTTGAGTCAATATGATTTTGAATATAACTTGGCAGAACTCGAAGAAGCTTGGTTTGAAGGGATTGAATGTATCAAGAAATTTGAATTAATTGACAGTGAGCATTTTGTAAACGAATCAATGAAAGAAGGCAAGAAAGTATTGGCCGAAGGTGCTCAAGGAACTATGCTCGATATTGATTTTGGCTCATATCCTTTCGTAACTTCGTCGAACACGATTTGTGCTGGTGCTTGTACTGGATTGGGTGTAGCTCCCCGAAACATTGGTGAAGTTTACGGAATTTTCAAAGCTTATTGCACCCGAGTTGGTAGCGGTCCCTTCCCTACCGAACTTTTTGATGAAATTGGTGATTCAATGCGTAAAATTGGTTTTGAATTTGGTTCGGTTACTGGTCGTCCTCGCCGTTGTGGTTGGATTGATTTAGTAGCGTTGAAATACGCCATTATGATCAACGGAGTTACGCAACTCATTATGATGAAAAGTGATGTTATGGATGGTTTTGAAACTATTAAAGCTTGTGTGGCTTACAAAATTGATGGCGAAGAATGTTCAAAATTCCCATTCGACCTGAACGATGGTGCCGAACCACTCTATGTAGAAATGGATGGGTGGAAAACCGACATGACAAAAATGCAATCAGAAAACGAATTCCCAGAAGAATTTAATCAATATTTGAGCTTTTTGGAAGACGAACTCGAAGTGCCAATCAAAATTGTATCGGTAGGACCAGATAGAGAACAGACGATTATAAGATAAAGCCCCCAGCCTCAACCCAACCCTCTCCAAAAGGAGAGGGAGGAAGAAGGGAACTTTAAGACAAACTTTTTGAATAATATTTCCTGTCTGAAAGTATTTTGTACTTTTTTTTGTCTTTTTTCTTGGCTCTTGATTCTTTAATCTTTGCTCTTTACTCTTTGTTCTTTGCTCTCAATTTCCTCCCAAACTGCCAAATTGTCGTCTGGCAAGGATTTTGACAATGTAGCTGCATTATTAATAATCTAAAATAAAAAAATATGTTTATCGGTTATATTATTTTTGGTGTTTTTGCTTTGATTAGTTGGGCAATTTCTTCTAATCTGCAATCTAAATTTAAGAAGTATTCTAAAATCCCAATTTCTAACGGAATGACAGGGAAGCAAGTGGCAGAAAAAATGCTGCATGATTTTGGCATTTTCGACGTGAAAGTAATCTCTGTTGCAGGACAATTAACGGATCATTACAATCCTCTAAACAAAACGGTCAACCTGAGCGAAGGCGTTTATGCTTCTAACTCAGTGGCGGCTGCGGCAGTTGCAGCTCACGAATGCGGTCATGCTGTGCAACACGCAACAGCCTATGCACCTTTAACTTTACGTTCTAAATTAGTCCCTGTGGTTAGCTTTGCTTCCAATTGGATGCAGTGGGTATTATTGGCAGGTATAGTGCTGGTAAATAGTTTTCCACAACTGTTGTTGGCAGGAATTATTCTTTTTGCTATGACCACCTTATTTAGTTTTATTACACTGCCAGTAGAAATTAATGCAAGTAGTAGAGCGTTGGCTTGGTTGAGCAATGCCGGAATTACCAACTATGAAACCATGGCACCTGCAAAAGACGCTTTGAAAACAGCTGCTTACACTTATGTGGTAGCCGCTTTGGGCTCATTAGCGACTTTGGTTTATTATATTTTTATTTTTCTAGGAAGAAGAAATTAACGATTGCCGAACACGGAAAAATTACTATCTTTGCAATCGCAAAAAAGCAATCGGCTCCGTAGTTCAGCTGTATAGAACGTCAGATTCCGGTTCTGGAGGTCATGGGTTAGAATCCCATCGGGGTCACCATTAATATTGATTATCAACAACTTAGAGAGCTTACATACGTATTTACATAAATTTGTAGGCTTTTTCACACTAAAAAACCCATATTTGATATATTCAATATGGGTTCTTTTGTAAGCATAAAAAAACCGCCCCAAATTAATGAAACGGTTTTTTAAATTTGGTTTTCAATTACCAATTTTAAATTGTTTGTTCTTTTTCTAAATTTAGTTTTAACCATTTATCTATTGAAATACTCCCTTGTAAGTCCTTTCCATTGGTTGTTAGGTCTACATTATCACCAAATCCCTCTTTTCTACCTAATGTTGACATAAAGT
>JBBRGJ010000138.1:0-8811 GCA_038240835.1 Bacteroidales bacterium
AGCGGTGTTTATTTCTTAGAATTGGCTACAAGTAAGGGTGTTCGTGTGAAAAAACTAATCGTTCAATAATCTTTCATTTTATCATCTCTATTTTCTTCCACCAAGGTGCGAGGGAATAGAGATGAAAAAATAATGGAAAAAGATAGTTGCAAAAATCCTATTTTTTTGTATCTTTGCCACCAAATGGCTCCGTAGTTCAGCTGAATAGAACGTCAGATTCCGGTTCTGAAGGTCGTGGGTTTGAATCCCTCCGGAGTCACATTTTTTTAATTCATTTTTTGCAACAATAAATCCCAAATTATTGATTGCAAATTTGTAAAAAAACGATTCTTTTTCGTTATCATAAACCATTATCAATGTATAAAATTTATCATAATCATCGTTGCAAAGTAAGTCGCTCGGTCTTAGAACAGCTGAAACTGACCAATCAGCCGATTGAGATTATTGATTACATGACGAAAAAACTAAGCGAAGAGGAGTTGCGCAAACTTCTGATAGAACTCCATATCACCCCACTAGAATTGGTTAGAAAAAACGAAGATCTATTCAAAAAAGAGTACAAAGGCAAAACGTTTTCTAACGAAGAGTGGGTCCATATCTTAAGCCAAAATCCAAGATTAATAGAACGCCCCATTGTGCAAAAAGGGTATAAAGCCATCGTTTGCCGTCCGGCAGAACTTGTAAATCAACTAATTACAGTGAACAGTGAACAGTTAACAGTTAACAGCGCGAAGCGAGACTAAAGACAGTGATCAGTTAACAGTTATCAGCGCATCCCGAATTTTTTTTTCAAAAATTCTGCACTTTATAAGCTGATACTTTATTCACTTTACAGATCCCGAAAAACAAATCCGCCAACTGGCGGATTGTCATTTTTCGAGGACTCTCGTCAAATAATCAAAAAAATACTTTTTTTTGAATTTTGACGAAGCTTTATAAACTTTCGACTCCTTTCATCTATCGGTGCATTCCCATCACATAATATTGAAAAAGGCCCATTGCTTCCATGATTAGTGCAATGCCTGCATGTAAAAGTACGCCACCCCAAATATGTCGTGTGGTGTATGCAAGAACGCCCAAAATGTATCCGCCAAAGAATGCGCTAATGGTCTCCCCTATTGGTTTGCCAAAATGAAGAAATACATACACCGAAACCATCGGAAGAATTGCATTTTTGCCCAATATTGTCACCATTCCAATCACCAAAGCTCCTCTAAAAATCCATTCCGTCATGGCAAAATCTAATACGTAAAGGGATTCAAACGACAAAGTCGCCAGCCATTGAGGCATCAGTGTTAACTCTTCGAAATTCCAGACTTTATATCGAGGATATGCTTTTAGAAAATCTGGGGTAAAAGAAGCTGCAACAATCAAAGGAGCAATAATCAGCAACATGGTTAAATAAACTTTTCCGTTCCCGAAATTGCCATTTAAACCATAAATTCCTCGTTGATTTTTGTCGTAATAACGACAAATCAAAATTAGTGGCAACGTGTAAAGCAGTACACATTTAATTTGCGTAGAGAGTTTGGTTATAAAAGCCCTTGAGAGTGGGTCTTCAACAAAAGAGAACCATTTATAGTCGAAACGGAAACCAGAAGTTGTGCTAATTAGGGCTAAAAATAGAATTATCTTCACCCAAAACTCGCTGCTTTTAAAGACAGAAAGTTCTTTTTTGAACCATAGTTTTGGAATAGCAACGGCAAACCAAGCAAGAGAGTAATAGGCGAAAAAACGAAGTATAACGATGGATTTATCCGCATGATTGGTCAGTATTTTAGTTTCGAAATGAAACGTATAATTAATAGCAATGGCGCTGCCCACAAAAATAATCGTCCATAGATAGGTCCATAGCTCAAAATCACTTCGAATAAAGTCTCTAAGTTGAAAAATTACTTTTTTCATAAACTTCTTTAGATGTATTAAAAAGCAATATTAGTGATTTTTTTTGAGAAATTAGCATTTGGGGCAAGTTGGCAGACTAAATATTGTACAAGGATCAGCGACCATTTTTGCAAAAATGCTGTACTAGCGCTTAAACGAGACCGATTCGAAAGTCCAAACTCAATGTTTAAGACCATCATTTAGGTGCACGCCAAGAGTATTATAAGAAAACTATGCTTCTGCAATCTATTGTTTGGGGAAATCTTGAATAATTCATCATTTTATTTTTGACAATAACATCAAAACTGTCAAAAATCAAAAAAATATATATCTGTAAATCAATAAGTTAAACAATTGATTGCCAAAACTATATTTATTTTTATCTGTTTTTCAAACAAAACATTTAATCTCATGTTATTAGTTAATAATTACACAAAAACAAATATTATGAAAAAATCAATTACATTTTTATTTACAGCAATTTGTTTATTTCTTTTCAACACATCAAATGCTCAAACTACTGGAAGCGACCCAGTATATTTAGAAACCATATCAAACGCCTCCAATACGATTAATTTCATAGCAGGTGTATACCCAAAAACGTATGTTTATAGCGAAGCAAATCAAAATTCGAAGCTTACCCTAAGAATTAAAAACAATGCTAAAGTAGAATACCAATGGAAGGACTACAAAGTGTATATTCTTTTAAAAGACAACGTTTTGTTCTATAATTATTCTACAAAGGCAGAAACTGGTGAGTTTGCTTGTACATATAAAATAGAAGGAAACGAAGGTTTTCACGAACAAACAATCTGTTTTAGCAAAAAATTCGAAATTGCCGACATTAAAGAGATGTGGATCTCTTTTGGAGATGATACATTTATTCATTTATTGTACGTTCCTGGTAAATAATATCTTTTATTTAAATTTAAGAACATTAATCCCTTGTTTTAATAAAAAAAACAAGGGATTTTTCGGTTATAATGCTTAAATTTGCAATACTTGAGTTTAAGCCTTTTGGAACACTCTCAGTTTTTTAGCAGAGACTAATAGAGAAAAAACATTTTACAGAATAGAGGTTTATCTAATCTTGAAAAAATATTAATCGATGAAAATACTTGTTACAGGAGCCGATGGCTTTATTGGCTCTCACTTGGTGGAAATGTTGCTATCTGAAAACAAAGAAGTTAGAGCGTTATCTTATTACAATTCATTTAATTATTGGGGATGGCTCGAAGGAATCAACCATCCAAATTTAGAAATTGTCTCTGGCGATGTTCGCGATCCATTTTTCTGTGAATCCATCACAAAAGGCATCGATGTTATTTATCATTTAGCCGCTCTTATTGCCATACCATACTCATACGTAGCACCTGATAGTTACATAGATACGAACATAAAAGGGACGTTAAACATTTGTGAAGCGGCCAAAAAAAATGGCGTTAAAAAAATAGTTGTCACTTCAACATCCGAAGTGTATGGCACTGCCCAATATGTTCCCATCGACGAAAACCATCCAAAACAACCTCAATCACCTTACTCTGCATCAAAAATTGGGGCAGATATGATTGCTTTAAGTTATTACAATGCGTTTAAACTACCCGTTGTGATTGCTCGCCCTTTCAATACTTATGGCCCTCGGCAATCTGCTCGTGCAATAATTCCAACCATTATTACTCAAATTGCCAATGGGGCAACGGAGATGAAAGTGGGCGATTTATCCCCTACTCGGGATTTTAATTTTGTAAAAGACACTTGCAAAGGGTTTATCGACATCGCCAGTTGTGATGAATTTGTGGGTCAAGAGGTTAACATTGCAAGTAATTCGGAAATAAGCATGAAAGACACTCTTTTTCTGATTGCCGAATTGATGAACGCGAAGGTGGATTTTGTCGAAGATTCAGAGCGACTAAGGCCTGCCAATTCAGAAGTATTCCGACTCTTTGGAAGCAATGAAAAATTGAGAAACAAAACAGGCTATCAACCACAATACTCTATAAAAGAGGGATTAAAGGAGACCATTGAGTGGTTTTTAAATCCCAAAAACTTAGAAAAATATAAATCCACCATTTACAATATTTAAAAAAGAACAATGAGTTCAAAAATAGTGATTGTAGATTATGGAATGGGTAATCTAAACTCTGTAAAGAGAAAATTAGATAGATTATCTATGAATTCCATCATCTCTTCAAAAGCAACCGACCTGTTAGAGGCCGACAAGATTATTTTGCCTGGCGTGGGTCATTTTTCCACCGCGATGGAGAATTTAAAACAATTAAACCTAATTGAGCCCTTGCAAGAAATAGCACTCAGCCTGAAAAAGCCAATCCTTGGAATTTGTTTGGGCATGCAATTAATGGCCAAGTTCAGTCAAGAAGGAAATGTGGCCGGGTTAGGTTGGTTTGATGCCGAAGTAGTCAAGTTCAAAATAGCAGACACGCTAAAATACAAAATTCCACACATTGGTTGGAATCAAATCTCTATTTTGAAAGACAGTGCATTGATGCAAGGAATAACAGAACTTTCTGAATTTTATTTTGTGCATTCGTACCACTTCAAAAACAACTGTCAAGAAGATGTGCTCAACACAACCGAATACGAGTACAATTTCACCTCAGCCATCGAAAAGAATAACCTTTTTGGAGTGCAATATCATCCCGAAAAAAGTCACGAAGTAGGCGAACAACTGCTGCTTAATTTTTGCAATCTTTAATTTTAAAAAAATGTTTAGACCTAGAATTATCCCTGTTTTACTGTTGAAAGGACAAGGATTAGTAAAATCAAGGCAGTTTTCCAACTATAATTACATTGGCGACCCCATCAATGCGGTTCGATTGTTTAACGACTTAAAGGCTGATGAATTGGTGTTTTTAGACATAAACGCCACACGTGAACAGCGAATTATTTCGTTAGACTTTATTAAAGATGTAGGCGAAGAGGCAAATATGCCATTTGCTGTTGGCGGAGGAATTCGAACAACCGACGACATTCAAAAAATAATCAGTGCAGGAGCTGAAAAAGTAATCATCAATAGTTTTGCTGCCGAAAACCCTTCGTTTATCAAACTGGCTTCAAATGCATTTGGATCATCGACCATCTCTGTGTGCATTGATGTGAAGAAAAAACGTTTTGGAGGACTGAAAACATGGACTCACGGGGGAACCAAAGCCACCAATCACACGCCCATTGATTTTGCTAAACTGATGCAAGAACAAGGAGCTGGCGAAATTATCATTCAATCCATTTCCCACGATGGGATGATGGAAGGGTATGATTTAGAACTAATTAGTGAAATTTCTCGTGCGGTTACCATCCCAGTCGTTGCCTTGGGCGGAGCAGGAAGCATCAGCGATTTAAGAGATGGATACAACACTGGATTAGCTAATGGCCTTGCCGCAGGAAGTCTCTTCGTTTACCAAAGCAAAAACAGGGGCGTTTTAATAAACTATCCCGAGAAAAAAGATCTTCATTTTTAGTTTTTTTTAGCCACAAAATTGCAAGGGAGAAAAAAAATGATTAAGTTTGAGGAATCATTTTACACATTATGTCCAATAAAAAACATTATCAAGAGTCGTTACCCCCAAAAACCGTTGAGCGCTTAAGTCAGTATCGACGCGAATTACTACAACTATTAGCAGAAGGCAGAACACACGTTTATTCCCACGAAATTGCCGAGATGTTGAATATTACTTCGGTGCAAGTAAGACGAGACATCATGTTGCTTGGATACGCAGGCTCACTCAGAAAAGGATATGAAGTAAAATCGCTGATTGATCATATTGGAGCGTTAATAGATACAAGTATTCCCATGCGAATTGGCTTGGTGGGAGCTGGAAACTTAGGAAGAGCCATCATCAACTATTTTAATGGAAAACGAGCACAGTTAAACATTGTAGCTTGTTTTGATGTAAACTCCGAAAAAATTGGGACCGAAATAGAGGGTGTATTTTGCTATCATGTGCACGACATGGCCGAAATTGTAAAATCGAAAAAAATATCCATTGCCATTCTTACAGTTCCAAATCAAGCAGCGTTAGAATCGGCCAAACTGATTGGAGAAACTGGCATTAAGGGGGTTTTAAACTACACTTCAACTCCGTTACATATTGACGAAAACATCTATTTGGAAGAGTATGATATGATTACTTCCATGGAAAAAGTAGCTTACTTTGTGAAGTTGCAAAATAATGAAAACAAAGAACTATAACGATTAAATTGTGAAGGTATTTAAAGGACTCCCCAAAGATTATATTTTTAACAACGCAGTAGCAACCGTAGGCATGTATGATGGTGTTCATTTGGCACATCGTATCATTTTACAACAGGTTTGTCGTCACGCCAAAGCCATCCATGGCGAATCGGTGTTGATTACATTCGATCCACACCCGAGGTCTGTTCTTCATCCAGAAGATAAAATTGAGATGCTTACGTCGATGTCGGAGAAAATTAATCGACTTGAAGCCATTGGTCTTGACGTATTGATTATTCTCCCTTTTACCCTCGATTTCTCCAAACTCTCCTCCTCCGATTTTGTAAAACAGATTATTGTCGACACTATTCATGCTCAAAAAATTGTAGTGGGTTACAACCATTATTACGGACATAATCGGGAGGGAAATTTTGAACATCTTTCTAAATTAGGATTGCAATATGGATTTGAAGTAGAAGAAATTCCAGGTCAAGACATTCAAAATGAATCCATTAGTTCTTCAAAAATCAGAAACGCACTCGCTAAAGGTGACATCATGAAAGCCAATACCTATCTGGATTATGATTACCTTTTAACGGCAACGATTGAAATAGGAAACACTCTGTTTGAAACCGAAACCCGGAAGGGATGGAGTGTAACGATTGAATTCAAAAACAAATTAATTCCAGCTCCCGGTTTGTACTTTGTCCATGTTTTGGACGATGGATTATATCACAAAGCTGCCTTGTGGATAGGTTGTACCAACGATGGACATCTGCAGTTGTTTATTCCAGACTCCGTATCTACACAAAAAAGGGATGTTCAGATTTTTCTAAAACATTTGGTATTAGCATGTAGCGAGAAAACCTCCAGCGAAGTAATCCAGAAATCGATAGACGCACTATTGTTTAAAGCAAACTTGTAAATCTCGAATCACCACAGAGGCTGCATAACAACCAAACATGGCTGGCATGTAAGAGATTGTGCCCACAGTGGTTAATTTGTTTTTCTCTTGCACTTCATTGATTGAAATGGCTGATTTGGGAACAATTTCTTTCGAGTAAACGGCTTTAAACCCCTCTCTTACGCCGAGTTTATGAAGCCTTTTTCGAACTATAAAAGCCAGTCTACACAACGATGTTTTTTCTATTTCCTCTACTTCAATCATAGAAGGATCGAGTTTGCCACCAGCTCCCATGGCGCTTACCAATCTATTTTTATACTTAAGCGCCATAAAAATAAAACTCACTTTTGGCGCAATCGTATCGATGGCATCCACCACATAATCATAATGATTTTCAACAAAAAGCGGTTCAATGTTATCCTCCGTTAAGTAGTGGTCGATAACAATCAATTCAATAGATGGATTAATGTCTTTCAATCGCTGCGCCATCAAGGCCGATTTAGACAAACCAATGGTACTTGTAAGGGCAATGAGTTGACGGTTTCTGTTGGAACTAGAAATTACATCTGCATCGATAATTGTAAGTTTGCCCACTCCCGCTCTGCAAAGCATTTCGGCTGCATACGCGCCCACGCCTCCTAATCCAGCGACGAGCACATGACTTTGATGAAGTTTCTGATAATTTTCATCGCCAATAAGCAAGAGCGTTCGCTCGTTAAAATCCATTGTTATTTAAAACAAGTATTTGCATTTTCGGCAATTTTCTTGCGAAGTTGCTCAACGGTGATTTTCCTAAGTTTTGCCGCTTGTTCATAAATATCACGAATATCCAAGCCACTTGCATCCGTTTCTAAAAAGATATTTTTGATCGGAATAAGTGGAAATACTAGGGCTGCTTTAGATTCAGGATCTAATAAATCTTTGCCAAAAGAGAGGTAAAAATTCATTTTTATCAACTGGTCAGCAGTCTGTTTGTTGGCATTAAAACCGTGAATGACCCAAGGCATTTTGGATTTTCCTGCTTTGCGAATTTCTTGAATATCCGAAAAAGCCTTTACACAATGAAGAATCATCGGTTTTTTAAAATATTCAGAAATGGTAATCTGAGCTTTGAAGTATTTCTCTTGAAGATCAAACGCAGTTCCAATAACTCGGTCAAGTCCGGCTTCTCCAACGGCAATTGCTTCTGGCGCAGAAAACGCACTCATCAGCAACGGCAATGAATCGTTTAAAGGATGATCGTTGATATGCCAAGGATGTATTCCAAAACTACAGAAATCACCCGCAGTTGGTTTCTGCTTATAATCTATGCAGACAATGGCTTTAACTTCGGGATTGGATGGAGTTTGGTGGGTGTGAATGTCGATAAACGGATCGTTAGAAAACATTTGGATTATTTATAAAAAAGTACTAATGAATACTATGAATTGCAAAAATAGATATTATTTTATACTTCTCAAAACATGAATGAAAAAAATATTTACAATTCATGAAACACGTTTTTTAAGAGCTTATTTGTTAGCACTTTAACAATATTAGCGAGCGTAAAAAATATCACGAATAATCAACGGTTCCTTATTGAATGTAAGTTTGATACTTCATTCAAGAAAATTTTGGGATAAAGGGTTGATGACGGTGAGGAAATTTACTGCCTTTACGATTCAAGGCATTGATTTTCAGCGCTTTTCTGATTGTCATAGTAGAGTAGAGCAGAAAGACACAATGCGCCTTTCTACCCCCTCGTCAATCCGTACGTGCGGTTTTCCCGCATACGGCTTTCCTGTAAATTTCGTCAGAAGCATTCACACTCGAGCTTTGGAAAAGCTATAGACTG
>JBBRGJ010000139.1:0-8787 GCA_038240835.1 Bacteroidales bacterium
AGGACAAACATATACTTTTCTTAGTTTTGTCAAACTTTTATAATTTATCTATTATTCAGGAGCTTAATGATATATTATTTAGTCAATTTTGCCCAACTTTTTCCTATTTTTCACAAACATCGTTCCCTTTATCGTTCCCCTTTCGTATATTTGAGGATAAATATAATCTACAAATATTATGGCTAAGATAGGTTTTCATTTAAACATGAACAAAAAGGATAAAAAAACTGGCCTTATTCCGATTCGTGCGAAAATTGCCGTTCAATCTAAAGCAGTAGTGAAAAACCTTCCATTCAAAGTTAAAGAAAACAAATGGAATGAAGAAAAACAACGGGTTTATGCTTCGAGAGAGAACGAAAAATATAATGGATATAAGGAAATAAATGCCTTTATAGTTGATTATACCAATAAGGCCAATCAGATGTTTAAAGATTGTATTATGAATGATGTTCCTTTAACAACAGATTTGGTAAGAAATTTTTTCAATGGCAACATGCTGGGTTTTAAAACTGCAAAAATAGAGTTCTGGGGGGCTTATGATGAATTTATAAAAGACCTTGAAGTAACAATGCAAGCGAGTACTATTAGGGTGCATAAATCGACCAAAAACAAGCTTGAAAATTTCGTGAATGATACTGGATATAAATTGACCTTCAATAGTATTACCATAGCATTCTTTGATAAATTAAAGGAATACATTTTACTGACCAAAAGCCATGAATATAATTATTTGCCAGTTATTATTCGGCGGCTAAAAGCTTTTATGAATTGGAGTCTAAAAAGAGGTTATCACAATAGCGCCGATTTTAAAAGCTTTTCAGTTCCCGAGAAAAAAGGAAGTATCATTTTTTTGACCTTTGATGAGTTGCTGCATCTAATAAACTTTCCGTTTGAAAACCTGAAATATCAAAGAGTCCGTGATTTTTATTGCTTTGGGTGCTTAACCGGCGCCCGGTATAGCGATTTGAAGCGTTTGACAAAAGACAATATTGCTGATGGTAAATTAAAGTTTACAACCCAAAAAACAAATATTGATATAACTATACCTATTTTCCCAGGACTAACTACCATTATCGAACGTTACCCGAACCAACACAAGTTGCTACCAACATATAGCGGACAAAGGGCAAACGAGTATATTAAAGAAGCCTGTAAAAAGGCCGGAATTAAGACACCCACAGAAATAAAAACTTTTTTGAGAAATGAGACAATTAAGGAATTCAGACCAAAATACGAACTAATAGGAACCCATACCGCCCGAAAAACATTTGTTTGTATGGCACATGCCAGAGGGATGGACATTAAAACGATTATGGACATTACTGGAATTCAGGATCAGAGAACCCTGAAAAGATACCTTGATGTTTCGATCGACACAAAGAAAGAACAGCTAAACAAAATGTTTAGTGACCTAATACCAAAGTCAGAACCCGAAACAACAGAAAACACGCTACATGCAATGAAACAAACGCTTTTGAAAGCTGGGTTTAACGCTGAAAATATTGATGGTCTTTTCAAATAATTGGCTGATTAATCAAGGAAACCATTAATTTTGTAACTGTAATTCAATTAAAACAGTAAACTTAGATGCCTAAAATATTTGAATACTTTGGATTTATATTTTTCCTGTATGCCAATGATCACAAGCCGTTACATGTACATATTCGTTATGCAGAATTTGAATCAATTGTAGAGATTGAAATTAAAAACGGAATATTGACAGGTCTTAAATTTAAGAAAGTAACAGCCAGAAGGCCAATACCAATTTCAGACCGCAAAAATATTGAAGTTTTTATTTCAAAATATTACCTTAGTATTGTTGAAAAATGGACTCAGTTCTATTTATTGAATCAAAATCCGAAATCGGAAAAGATAACCAGAAAACTGAAGTAATATGAAACCAGTAGATGTCACAAATGCCAGTTATGTAGATGGGTACAAAGTGAAAATTTATTTCACTGATAACACCTCTCAGGTAGTTGATTTTTGGCCTTTTTTGAAGAAGAATGATCATCCTTTGTTTGAGAAATATCACAACATTGAAGCATTTAAACAATTCAAGGTTGATCCAGTGGCCGGTAACATTGTTTGGGGCGACGATTGGGATTTGATTTTTCCGGTATATCAACTGTATAAAGGCTTAATTCAAGTTTAAATCCTGCCAGTTATGGGATACATCACGCTTACCGATCACAAAGCAACCCAGTTAGATAATTACCCGAGCAAAATCATTGTGTGCCATTGCCAACAATGTCGCCATGCTAAAAACGACCTAAAAAACCGTAAATTAAAGAAGAAAATTAAACGGCTGCTGAATAAACGAAGGCGAACAACAACCGGAAAAATACAACTTTTTTACTGGATATAATTTTCTTTGAAGTACCCAAACTTATGCTGGTTCCGGCAGCTTTCCTAATAAATATTGTTGCCGGCCAGAAAAGAAAAACCCGGACTGATTGATCCGGGAACACTGTTAAAAATATTGAACACCACCAAAAAGCATTTCTATAATAATTTGCGAAATTTTGAAATTAAATCGGAAAATATATACTGATTCCCAAATTCTTTCTCAATATCGGAAACTGAAACATACCCACCTTTTACCATTGAAACTAACAGTTCAACTTCATTATCTGTTGTTTCAGAAATTGAGTTTTTGAACTGTTCTGAATCTTCACTAATGCCTGGAAATTCTAATTTTGTAAATTCACGTTCAGTTGCGTGAACTTCACCAATCCAATTTAATATTAATAGTGTAAAACCAAGTATATCCTTTTCCAAATATTTTTCAAGCCTAGTTTTATCTTGAAGCTGGCTTTCCAGTTCACCTATCCTTTTTTTGAGTTGCTCATTCTCCTCATTTATTGCCTTTGAATTATCAGAAATTTCAATGTCAAACAATTCATTAAAACTGACATTTAAAGCTATTGCTATTTTCTTTCCTAATTCAATTGCAATTGACTTTGTTTTACCAGCCTCAATACTTGCTAATGACGGTTGTGTAATTCCAATTTGGGAGCATACTTCATTTTGATTCAACCCCCTTGATTTTCTTATCCTTTTAATTTTTTCATTGAATGTTTCCATAACTGCAAAGATAACAATATCAATCAGCTATAAAAATAAATCACAAAATCACAATTATTTATTTATATTTTTTTGTTTTAACAAAATTGTATCTATATTTACACCATGTTTAACAAATATTATAAAACCATGCAAAACGAAAATTTTATCATTGTGACCGATCAAAAAACAATTGAGTCAGTAATCGAGAACGCCATCAAGAAGGCGAATCAAGAAAAAGATCAAAACTTAACTGATTTTGAGAAAGACAGATTAAGTAAACCACAAGCTGCGAAATTAGCCGGGATATCTATTCCTTCCCTTGACAAACAAATCAAATTGTGCAAATTCAAACAGTACAAATTAGGGTCTCGTGTCTATTTTTTAAGGTCCGAAATGATTGAATCTTTGAGAAACAATGGCTAATATGGATCAATCCAATGAAACCAAAATTCCTTATCTGAGGGTAGGAACCAATTATTTCAAAATCATTGATCATCCGCTTGCATCGAAAGATACTATTAAGAAAATCATATCATGGAACGGTGGGATTATCAATGAAGATCATGGAGCCGACTACAAACGGAAAATTTCAAAATATGATTCTTTCTGTAATATTCCTGATAATATTAACTATCAAAGAAACATTGGCAATTCATATAACCTTTACGAGCCTATTGATCATTTAAGAATACCGGGCAAATTTGAAACAATCGAATTGTTTTTAAAGCACATTTTCAGCGAACAGTATATTTTAGGATTAGATTATCTTACAATTATTTGGAGATACCCTACTCAAATTCTGCCTATCCTTTGTCTGGTGTCCACTGAGCGGAACACTGGGAAAACTACATTTTTGAATTTCCTAAAAGATATATTTATGTTTAACATGACAATAAACACAAATGAAGATTTCAGAAATCAGTTTAATAGCGGATGGGCAAGTAAATTGATTATCGGGGTTGACGAAGTGTTGCTTGATAAAAAAGAAGATACCGAACGAATAAAGAACCTTTCAACCACCCGGAGCATAAAAAGCGAATCGAAGGGAAGGGATAAAGTTGAGCAGGAATTTTACGGCAAATTTATTTTATGTTCAAATAACGAAACAGATTTTATAAAAATTACTCCAGAGGAAACCCGGTTTTGGGTTAGGAAAATTCCGATAATTACTTCAGATAATATAAACCTTAGAGCCGAAATGAAAAAAGAGATTCCTATGTTTCTTCATTTCCTGACCGAACGCAATGTGGTTTCTGAAAACTTAACCCGGATGTGGTTCACCAGAGAGCAGCTATATACTGAAGCTTTACGAAAAGTTATCAATGGTGGAAGTACCAAACTTGAAAAAGAGATCAGAAATCTAATAACAGAGCAATTATATGCTTCTGGCTGGGATTCTGTACAATTGATACCTAAAGATATTATAGAATTACTGAAAACAGAAAACAATGTAAATGCTGGGCTTACCGATGTAACGAGCATTATTGCGGACAAATGGCGTTATAAACCGTCTTCAGAATCCATCTACTATAAACGTTTTAAAACATACTTAAATAATGATGGCAGCAATGAAAGATCATTCGACAAAAAAAATGGAAGGCCGTATTTGTTTGAAAAGAGTAAATTTTGTGAGTTGTGAGTTATTGATATTTATATACTTGATTTATAATATAATAAGTATCTCACAAACTTCTCACAATTATCTCACATTCTCACAATCTCACAAATTATTCCAAAAAAGGCTATTTTCTTTATTTGTGAGAACATTGTGAGTGATTTGTGAGAGGATAATTAATTGAACTATAAATACATATGTCATTTTCTCACAATCTCACAAAGTTTTTCATTCTTTTTTAAATCAATTGCTGGTCAAAAACAGCCGATAAACAAAAAATATGACAATTACAGAAGCTCATAAAATTTCATTGATGGGATATGTAGCAAGTTTAGGCTATAAACCTATCGAAACAAATAGAGGTCGATATGTATGTCCGTCACCATTTCGACCAAACGAAAAAACACCTAGTTTCTACCTTTATTACAACCAATCGAAAACAAAGTGGACATTTAAAGATTTTGGATCAAACGATAAAGGAGGTGACATTATCGACTTTGTTATGGCTTTGCACAATGTTAGTGAGCTTGGAGCCTTAGCCATTCTGGATAGTCCTGAATTATCCATCGCCAAATATTTTTCTTTTATCGGCTCTATTAATAGCAGATCAGATACAAACGACACAGCAATAGAAATCAAACACATTCAACCGCTACAAAACCGGGCATTGCTCCAGTACTTATCGAGCCGGAACATTAACCCAACTTTGGCCGCAAAATATTGCAATGAAGCATACTATAAAACCACGGCCAACGATAAACAATACTTTTCAGTCAGTTTTGAAAATAATAGTTCTGGCCACGAATTACGAAACAAGTATTTTAAGGGATCCACTTCGCCAAAAGATATAACAACCATCGAGGGAGCAAACCAAACAGCCGTTAATGTATTCGAGGGATTCATGGATTTTCTTTCAGCACTCACCTACTTTAAAACCGACAGGGCAAATTGTACCACAATCGTATTAAATGGAGTTGGTTTCATTGAAAAGCTGATTGAAGTGCTACCAAATTACACCAAAATAAACCTTTATTTGGATACAGATCAGGCCGGGCAAAAAGCTACAAAGCTTATCCAGAATAAAAGGCCAGAAGCGGTCAATAGATCAAAGATGCTATATCCAAGCTACAAAGATTTTAATGATTTTTTGACCTCCAGTAGCCAAAAAGCACGATTAGAAGAATCTATTAATTGAAATAAATAAAAACAATAATCCCCCGGGTAAAAGCTGTTGGCGCAGCTCCCCAGAGGATTATTTAAAAATCATTTTTAACAGTTCAAAATTATGCAAAAATCATTCATGTTTGTATCATCGGTATTACATTTAACCGATCCAGTGCAACGGCTCTTAATAGCCGAACAGGAAAAAGCACTTAGAAAAGAAGAATTTGAACTTTGCCGCCGTCGATTGATGGGAGCCAGCCAAAGAGTTCAAGAGTTAAAAACCAGCATTCATTTTGCCGGAAAGGAGTTGAGCCATGAATAAAACAACTGAATCAATTGGTGAAAACTTTTTAACCTGGGCCGATACCTATTTTGAATCTGAACGAAGAAAACAATTCGCTGATTTTCTTTCAAAATATCCTAACGAACGTAAATATTTTAATTACACCCGATTTATAACAATGCTCAAAGATTACCACATCATAAAAGCTTCCAATATTTACCCACAGACAATAAGTAATAACAATTTTAACCCTGAAAACAACATGCAAACAAATGTAAATAAACGAGTTATATTGAGCCCTAAAGCATTAGATTTTATTGAGGTTTTGAGAGAAGACGATAACATGGGCATATATTCGCAAATTGAAGTCATGGAAAGTCTTTTAATAGAATTAATAAGAGATGAAGACATGGGAGAGGATAAAAACAAACTTTATATGCGGTATCTGGCTGATGTAATTGAGTTAACAAGATTACTTTTACCTGAATAAAAACATATTCTATGATTATCACAGCCCCAGAATATCATTATATGTCAAAAAAAGAGTATGCTAATAGGTTAGATATTTCTGTAAGAACTTTAAGATATTGGCTCAATGGCAGGTATTATGAAGAAATGAAAGAGATTGGATACACGAAATTACAAAAGAAACTGACCCCAAAACAGGTAACATATCTTGATAAAAAACTGGTTTACCGTGAATGAGCCCACCTTTAAACAACTGTTTTATTGCATTATGCACCATAATACGCTAACAAACGGCAATAAGCGGCAATACTCACATATCGTTGAACGTATATTTACATTAAGTTCTTTGTATATGGTTTGTGTATGGCCTTTGCCTTCTAAATCTATTGTTATGCCATTGTTATTAAATATAGCTGTTGTTTACTGGTATATGATTGATGAATAATCATTAAATATAGCGATACCTGACAGGTAAATAATTAATAAATGGCATTTGAATTATTGATAGATTTAAGCTGTATTTAGCTGTGATACCTGCTAAAAAGTTGATTTGAGTTTAATATTGATATTGTTTTTTTGAGTTTGTTTTGAATTTAAATTTTTAATCTTCCCGAAAGGCACTACACAACCATCTATAAGGATTAATAATCTAAATTTATAATATTATGACAATTAAAGAATTTGAACAGAAGTATCCAGACTCCCCGGTTATTTCATTTTTAGAGAAAAGGCCAATTGCAGCCCTGATAACAGCAATTTTTATTTTTACAGTAATCACTAAAATCTTTTAATTATGGCACAAAGAACCGGATTTAAAAACATTCAGATACAAGCAAAACCAGAATTGTTTGATTTGTATGAAGACACCTATTCACAGTCGGGCACAAATTCTAAAGGCGAATTTCAAAGGATGCTGCTCGAAAACTACCTTAATCCCGAAGATTCAAATCTTTCTGGATTAAAACAGGCACAAGAAAACCTAAAAAACCTCGAAGAAGAAAAGAAAATTCTTTCTTTCAGGCTTGCGCTTTATGAAACTGATGGTATGAAAGAAATACTCGAAAAACACAAGGGCGAAAAGCTTGTATTCAAAAATGTAACTGGTAAAAAAATGACCATTGAAATTAATGATCTTCCAGACGTATTCTCAGCAATTTTTAATTCTGTAAAAATCAATTAGTATGCAAATTACACAGATAATAGACCCTTTCAGTTCACAGATTGCCACATCAAAAAGCGGCATCTGGACTTTTCTCATTATTGTGGCGATACTTGGCGCAATAGGTTTTTACTTTTACAAAAAGAACAAGGCAGAGTTGGTAAAAGCCGGATTAGGTTAATATAAATATAATAACAACATGAAATACGAAAAATTAACACCTTCAGGAGATTTAGATTCCGAGTCATGGAACCAACCACAAGAAATTCAAAGAGACCCAATTCCGTCCGCAAAATGGAATCAACCGCAAGAACCAGCCGTAAAAGAAACTATTGAGCCAGATGTATATTTTGAGCCAGATTCAACAAAATCACTTATTCAAGAAGCACGCGCTTTGAAGCAATCAGAACTAGGAATAATTCAAGCTCAACTTGAAGTCGAAAAAGCAAAAACAGAGGGAATTGTCGAAAAAGCAAAAGCAGAGAAAAATAAAAGTTTATATCTCTATATCGGTGTTGGTGTGGGCGGTCTAATATTAATGGTGGCTATTATGGCCATTATGAAAGAGTAACGTTTTTTAGTTTTGTTTTTTTTTCATGATTAAGTTTAGCCTTGCAGAAATGCAGGGCTTTTTTGTGTTAAAAACAATATTCGTTCCCTATTCGTTCCCCAATAAAAGCAAAACCGCTTAACTATCAATCAATTAAGCGGTTTTTCTGTTGTCCTGTTAGGTCTCGAACCTAAACTCTTCTGATCCAGAATCAGACGTGTTGCCAATTACACCACAGGACAATTTCAAAAATTAAAACCAATATCATCTGCCTTAAAATAACAAAATCAATTGGTTAAATTTGTTGACCCACTAAGGCTCGAACTTAGACTCTACTGAACCAAAATCAGTTGTGTTGCCAATTACACCATGGGTCAATCCTTAGTTGTCTTTTCTTTAAAGACGGTGCAAAATTATAAAAATTATTTTTTTAGCACCTTTTTTACCCGTAAATTTTCACTTTACCTTTAAAACAATCT
>JBBRGJ010000140.1:0-8530 GCA_038240835.1 Bacteroidales bacterium
CTTCAAATTAGCCTACCTTGCTAAAGAATTGCTTATTGCATTTGAAATTTCCAGAAAACATGCATTCGCTCCTTCTTGACTTTTTGGTTACTTTTGTGTCAAGACAAAAGTGACACTAAAAAAGAAAAATCTTCGAAGTGATTTTTTTCTCTGTATTAAAAAAATCATAAGGCTATTTTTGCTTTTTCTACTTTTCTGGTCTTCCTGAGTTAGTCTGCCGTCGAGTTAGTCGAAGGGAAGGATTTCATAAGCACTTACTATAATGCTTTAATGAACGAACAATGACAGAATTAATATTTTAGAATTATAAAAAGCCGCCCATTCGACAGGCTCAGGGTGACCGGCTTTTTATCTTAACTCTCCAACTGTCATCAACCCTTTATTTCCAAATTTTTTTGGATAAAGTCTCAATATGACAATTTAGAAATAACATTTTTTATATTTGTGCTTCGTTTCCACTTAATTCGTAGTAGAACCAAAAAAAACATAATTATTACAAGAAACATCCGTATTTTTGTACTCTATTATCAAATATAAATATAAAAGGAAGTTTTTTAAATGTATCGTAGACTGTTTTTTTTAATAATTATACTTCAAATCGGAGTTTTTTCATACGCTCAATCTTACAGCAAGGCTGATATTGTTATTTACATCACAAAATATAAGCAAGCGGCCATCAACAAAATGAATCTGTATAAAATTCCGGCGAGCATTACCTTGGCGCAAGGAGTTTTAGAATCGGGTGCAGGCTCTAGTTTTATTGCGGTGCAAGCAAATAACCATTTTGGAATTAAATGTGGAGCCGATTGGAAAGGTGAATCACTTAAAAGAGACGATGATGAGAAAGATGAGTGCTTCAGAAAATATAGTAATGTAGATGACTGTTTTGACGATCATTCACTTTTTTTGACCACAAAAGCTAGATACTCCGAGTTGTTTAAACTAGATGTTACCGATTATAAAGAGTGGGCTCAAGGTCTGCAAAATGCGGGGTATGCAACCAATCAAGATTATGCTACTCGATTAATCAAAATTATTGAAGATTATGAGCTATTCGAATACGACAAAATGTATAAAGCGATTGCCACAAATTCGCCAGAAACCAATGATCCAAAGGCTGGATTAGTGATTTTGGGCGATAACGAATATACATCCATCGAGGTCTCAAATACTGGTCGAAAAATATACTTAAACAATCATACACGTTTTGTGGTTGCCAAAAAAGAGGATACTTATGCCAAAATTGGGAAAGATTTTGGAGCGGATGAGTGGCTTATTGTGAGATATAATGATGTTAAAAAGGGATCAAAAGTAAAAGAAGGAGAACTTGTTTATATCGAATCAAAACGAAGTAAAGCATTGGTGGATAAACATGTGATTCAAGAAGGCGAAACCGCTCATAGCATCGCCCAGTTTTATGGCATTAAACTCAAATATATCCTTAAATATAATAATTTTGATTCGGGAGTTGTCCTCAGACCTGGTGATACGCTTTGGTTGAAAAAGAAAAAAGAGGAAAAACAAGCATCTTCGGATTAAAAAAAAGATGGAGTTGACAAACATTATTCAGCAGACAGAGGAGTTTGTAAAATCAACACTTACCTCTTCGGAACCTGGCCATGATTGGTGGCATGCTAGTCGTGTTCGAAATATGGCGGTTTATATTGCTAAAAAAGAGGGTTGCGAAGCTGATTTATTTGCCATTCAACTAGCTGCTTTATTGCACGATATCGCCGATTCTAAGTTTCATCAGGGCGATGAAGAGTTGGGACCTCAAGTGGCTTCTGATTTTTTGTCTTCTTTGGGTGTGGATGAATTGAATATCAGTCAAGTGAAGTTTGTCATCGCTCATATTTCGTTTAAAGGGGGTGGGACAAGTAAAATAATTGGAAATAAGATTTTAGACATTGTTCAAGATGCCGATCGATTGGATGCAATGGGCGCCATCGGAATTGCAAGGACGTTTAGTTATGGAGGAAATAAAAATAGACCGATGTACGATCCTGCCATTTTACCAAAATTAGATATGAGCAAAGAGCAGTATAAAAACAGTTGCGATCCAACATTAAACCATTTTTACGAAAAGTTGTTTAAGTTGGAAGATCTTATGAATACTGAAACTGCCAAACTCCTGGCAACGCAGCGAAACGAAGTAATGAAAAAGTTTGTAGACGATTTTTTAAACGAGTGGAACTTTTGCGAATAATTTGTGATTGTTTCGATCGTGAACTTAAATAAGTAACATTATGAATATTATTGTAACAGGTGCTGGAAAAGGAATTGGTTTTGAACTGGTGAAACTATTCAGCGCAAACCAAAATCATCATATCATTGGAATTTCTAGAGATATTAGTAAATTAGAGCAACTGCCCGATAATGTAACTTCGTATTCCTTTGATTTAGAAAAATTACCCTCCGAAGATTTGACAGATATTGTAAATACGCTGTTTGAAGATGGGATTGATATATTGATAAATAATGCCGGATTCCTTGTTAATAAACCCTATCATCAGTTGACCGAATTGGATTTTAATCAGATGATGACCGTTAATTTAAGAGCACCTCACCTGATGATTCAGTCGCTGTTGCCACAATTTAAAAAAGGAGCTCATGTGGTGAATATATCAAGCATGGGCGGTTTTCAAGGAAGTATTAAGTTCCCTGGATTATCGTTGTACAGCACATTCAAAGGTGCATTGTGTTCCCTCACCGAATGTTTGGCAGAAGAGCTAAAAGAACAACAAATTTCTGTAAACGCTTTATGTTTGGGCGCCGTGCAAACGGAAATGTTAAACCAAGCATTCCCTGGATATCAAGCTCAAAACTCACCCGAAGAGATGGCTAAATACATCGTAGATTTTGCCACCACAGGAGCGAAATACTTTAATGGAAAAATTATTCCAGTTTCGAGTACTACTCCGTAGAAAGTGATTTTTTAGGGAACTGGGGAAAGTGACAGAGTGACGAGTGACACGAGACACGCGAGGCAAGACGAGCTTTCAAAGATCCACGAATTTTGAAAAAAATTCGGGACGCTCTTGTTAACTGATCACTGCTAACTGCCCTCAAGACGAGCTTTGCTCCACTTGGCTACCCGGCTACTTGGCCACTTGGCTACTATCTTTTCTTCTTTAGTCGAGCTTTGCTCCGTCACTCGTCACTCGTTACCCGTCACTTCTTCAAAATTTAATTTCCTACAAATACTACAAACCTTACAAATCCAACAAAGTATCCATCAGATTTTTCCCCTCCGTGAGCAATTGGATTGGGTTTTCGATGAGTTCTTTTACCATTTTCAAAAATCCGACTGAATCACGTCCGTCAATTATTCTATGATCGTAAGAAAGGGCTACATACATCATCGGTCTGATGACTACTTGCCCGTTTAAAGCGATGGGACGTTCAAGAATGTTGTGCATTCCCAAAATTGCACTTTGAGGAGGATTGATGATGGGGGTGGACATTAAGGAGCCAAAAACGCCTCCGTTGGTAATGGTAAAAGTTCCGCCTTGCATTTCATCCAACGATAATTTATTCTCCCTGGCTTTTGTTGCAAACTCTTTGATTGAAACTTCAATTTGAGAAATCTTCATCTGCTCAACATTCCTCAAAACAGGGACTACTAATCCTTTGGGAGTGCTTACGGCAATCGATATATCCACGTAATCGAAGGTGCTGATTTCGTCTTCATTGATTTGAGAATTTACCATCGGAAAATGTTGCAAAGCAATGGAAACTGCTTTTGAGAAAAGTGACATATATCCTAACGAAACTCCATGTTTTTGCTTAAATGCCTCGTTTGAGTTTTTTCGCAACTCCATCACTGCCGACATATCTATTTCGTTGAATGTAGTCAGCATTGCGGTCTCATTTTTTACAGATACTAATCGCTGGGCAAGTTTCTGGCGCAACGGTGACATCTTCTTTTCATCGTGATTTCGTAAGTTTTTGGGTGTGATAATATTATCCGAGTTTTTATCGGTGAGATATTGTTCCACTTTCTCTTTTGTGATTTTTCTGTTTTGTAAATATAAATCTACTTCATGGGCCGAAATATCCTCCTTCTCCATCATGCGTTGGGCTAATGGTGTAACTTGTATTTCTGAAATATCCTCTTTGTTGATTATTATCTCTTTAGTTTCCGCTGGTTTTTCGGTCGAAGAGTCGTTGTTGAGGTTGTTTGTGATAGATGCAACTTGTTTAAAATCAGTGTCTACCGTAGCCACTATCGATGAAACGGCCACGACATCGCCCTCTTTTGCCAAGAATGAAATTTTTCCCCCAACTTCAGCGGTGATAGAGAGGGTGGCTTTGTCGGAATCGATTTCTGCAATTTCTGCATCTTTTTCGATGATAGAGCCATTCCCAACAAGTATTTTGGAGAGTATAACGTGAGTAATGGATTCGCCGGGGATAGGAACTTTTATTTCAATAAGCATGATTGATTGTTTTTTTAATTCAACCAAAATCTAGCTTTTTTGTTCAATATAGTATTGCTGCGGAGATTTTTTTTGCAACTTATTTTTTCGCATCCAATACTTTTTTCTTTTTTTAATGCTTATTTCAAACTTTAAATAGGGGAGGACTTCAAAATAAAAACTCTGAAAAATAAACAATTGTTTTTTATTTCGGTTATGATACTGATTATTTATAAATACCTTTACAAAAGATTTTTCTAAATCGTCATTTTTGAATTTACAATACACAAACTTAAATATCTAATGTCATGATTAAACTCATATTAATCACCATCGCCATTGTAGGACTTGCATTTGCTGGATTTGCCATAAAAATGTTCATCAAAAAAGATGGAGAATTTAAAAAAGGCTGTGGTTCAGTTGATCCTAAATCTGGGAAAAGCATGTCGTGCTCCTGTCATGATAAGCCAGACCAAACTTGCGACAACGAAGGCGAAAAATAATTCGTAAAAACTTTTAATAAATTGGATAAATCTGTTTTGAAGAGTCCCCAATAATCAATCGTTTAAAAATAAAGAATATGAAATCAAAATTGGTAATTTTTCTATTATGGTTTTTCCTAGGTGGTTTATCCATGCATAGATTCTATGTTGGCAAAATAGGTTCTGGAATTATATACCTTTTAACTGGACAACTTTTGGGCATTGGTTGGATTATCGATCTATTCCTAATTGGTGGAATGGTTGATAATTACAACAATAAATACGAAATCGATATTTTGAGAAGTAGGGTTAATAATAGGTAACATGTAAATTTTTATTTGCTATTCGATTGTTAAACGAAACGTATTATACTCTTCTCTCTTAAATCTATTAAAAGAATTATTTTCATTATATTCGTAAGAGGAAACGAGTAGATTTCGAAAGTTATTTTAAACGACATAAAAATCACAACAATGGCAACAGAATTTAGAAAAGACGCTTTAAGTATTTTTGAGCAGATTAAACAAACCGATGAAAACGGAAATGAATTCTGGGGTGCTCGTCAATTGTCCAAAGCGTTGGAATATAGCGATTTTCGAAATTTTATTTCAGTCATAGAAAAAGCTAAAGAAGCTTGTGAAAATAGTGGGCAACCGGTAGAATATCACATCGTTGAAACCAACGAGGAGATAAAACATGGAAAAGGAGCCATGCAATCTTATCCAAGCTTCAAACTATCTCGTTATGCCTGTTATCTAGTTGTGCAAAATGCCAATCCAAGTAAAGAAATAGTGGCTTTGGGCCAAACTTATTTTGCGATACAAACCCGTTTGCAGGAAATTAGACAAATGGACGAATATAATCTCCTAAATACTGAGGATGAAAAACGGTTGTTTTTGCGCGACGAAATGACAAAACATAATATTCAACTGGCTGCAGCAGCCAAAGATGCAGGAGTTATAGATTCTATTGATTATGCTATTTTTCAAAATCACGGATACATGGGTTTGTATGGTGGGTTAGATGCAAAAAAAATACATGCAAAAAAAGGATTGAAAAAAAGTCAACAGATATTGGATCACATGGGAAGCACTGAATTGGCTGCCAATCTCTTCCGTGCTACCCAAACCGAAGAGAAACTTAAACGCGATCAAATAAAAGGGAAACAAAAAGCCAATCAAACTCACTTCGAGGTAGGTCAAAAAGTACGCAAAACGATTGAAGAAATTGGGGGAGAAATGCCCGAAAATTTGCCAGTAGCTGGTAGTATTAAAAAAATAGAATCACAAAAGGTTAAGCCTAAATTAAATAAAGGAAAAAAATGAAATCTGGGAAAACATTGCAAGATTTTGAAACTGGAGAAAATAATTAACGACTAAAAACAAATCACTTTTTCCCTTCGGTAATTGATCTATTTGTAAGCACCATGGTCACCATAAACCCAATTCCCAATAGGATGGCTCCCGTTAGATAGGTTCTTGGACCAATCATCTCTGGAGATTTTGCGTAAAAATCGCGAATAAAAGCTGCGATTTGTGGACCGACAATGCCGCCAATAGACCACGCCGTTAGAATGATCCCATAAACCACAGGCATTAATTTTGCGTGAAAAACATCCAAAACATACGAAGGCATTGCGCCAAATCCTCCGCCATAACAGAGAAGTACATAACATACAAGAATTCCAAAGAGCCACGGACTAGTTGTAAACATCATCAGAATAAAAACCAATATTTGAGATCCTAAAATCAGACGAAAAACTTGTATTCTGCCAATTTTATCCGAGAGTCCTCCCCAAAGGAAACGGCCAATTCCATTAAACAATGAGCTGATGGCAATAAGTGTAGCACCCGCCACTGCAAGCGCTTCGGTGCTCATAGTCGCATCTTTTATTTTAAATAAATCCTGAATCATCGGCGATTGAAGACTGATAAACATGATGCCTGCTGATATGTTTAGAAAAAAGATAAACCACATGCCCAGAAACTTTGTGGAAAATAGACTCTTTTTAATCGTTAAACTATCTTCTGATTTTTGGTTAACCGCACTTTTTACAGGTGGAGTATATCCTTTGGGGACAAATCCAACAGGAGGATTTTTCATGCTTAAACCAGCCGGAATGCCAATAATCATAAGCACAATAGCAATGTCCAAAAATACTTCTACAATGTTGCCACCGGAAATATTTACAAAGATTGGTGCAATTACCTTAGACATGACCAATGCTCCCAATCCAAAACCCATGACCACCATGCCAGTGATGAACCCTTTTTTGTCGGGAAACCATTTTGAAACTGTTGCCACTGGAGTTACATAACCTAATCCCAGTCCAATTCCGCCAACTACGCCAAAACCAATATAAAAAAGAGGCAAACTGTGAATATACATTGCATACGCACTCACCAAATATCCCGAACCATAAAGCAATGCGCCTATGGAGGCAAGTTTGCGAGGTCCATATTTGGGAAGAATCATCCCTCCAACGGCGGCGGATAATCCCAAAAAAAGAATTGCCATGCTAAATATCCACATCACTTGCACGTTGGTCCATCCATACTCGGCAATAATTGGTTTTTGGAAAAAACTCCACGCATATACAGTTCCCAATAATACCTGAAGAAGTGTTCCCATTATTGCAATAAACCAGCGATTTGATTCTTTTTTAATCATATTATTAAACTTTTATTTTGAGGTCATGTTTAAAGGCATTTTCCTAAAAAATGAAATTTCTTCGAACACGTGCTTTTGGATTGTGATGCAAATATAACTTTTTTTTTCTTATGCATACATGGACTCATGAATGAAAGGATCAGAGAAATTGGAGTCGAAAAGGAGTTTATTTCTGGTTAATGACTTGATTTGCGGTTGATTTTTTCATAGAATTCATAAGACAATCTCTCAAAATCTGATTTTTGATACGAATAAATCGCTAACTTTGAACTTCTATACAGAACACAATTATTAGCAACGTTTAAGCGATAAATTATGATAACAAAACTCGAAAACATTTTTCCTTCTACATCAGAAATAGACTCAAAATATCTGTTTGATTTTCCATTCCGTCAATCCGATTACCTTATAAATGGAGAGATTCATCAGTGGCAAGGGGCGTACGAAAAAGTGTATTCACCCATTTATGTCAAAGAAAATGACTCGTTTAAGAATTGCATTGGCGATTACCCTCGAATGGACGAAAAAACAGCAATAAGTGCTTTGGATGCCGCCGTAGATGCTTATAAAAATGGCAGAGGCGAATGGCCAACCATGACTGTAGAGCAGAGAATTGAGTGCATGAGAAAGTTCGTTGTACTGATGAAAGAGCAACGAGGAATTGTGGTTAAGTTTTTAATGTGGGAAATTGGAAAGAATCTGAAAGACTCCGAAAAAGAGTTCGACCGAACTGTTGATTATATTGTAGAGACCATTGATGCATTGAAAGATTTGGATCGAAATTCTTCCAGATTTACCATCGAGCAGGGAATTATTGCTCAAATAAAAAGAGCTCCGCTTGGCGTAGTATTGTGCATGGGGCCTTTTAATTATCCTTTAAATGAAACATTTACTACGTTAATTCCTGCTCTAATTATGGGCAATACCATTATTTTTAAACCTTCAAAACTTGGAGTCTTG
>JBBRGJ010000141.1:0-8469 GCA_038240835.1 Bacteroidales bacterium
CTATTGTGAGCTTTAGCATGTTCGTTTCCTTGCATACTATCACAACGACTTCAACCTGAACGACAAATTGGGTTGATTGTAACTTTCATACAATTAGGTATTTAATATATATAGATACACACGCCTCGTGGCGCACCTGAGCTTGTCGTAGGACGGTTTATGATGTAAATTATTAATTTAAAGAACTTTATTAGTGTCTGCCAGAAAACTTTTGACTGTATAGAAAACGCCAAATATTAGGCTTGCGAAGCAACGAAAAGTCTGAGTATACTATTGTAAATGAGGACTTTTCGTTGCAAGCATAACGACATAGTTGACGTTTTCTATCGGTCAAATAATTAGCCGACCATCAATTTGATATCCTCATCCACTTCAGTAATTGAAGCAATTCCGAAATTCTCAACCAATACATTCACTACGTTTGGTGATAAGAAAGCAGGCAAAGTTGGTCCTAAGTGGATATTTTTAACACCCAATGAAAGAAGTGCCAACAATACGATAACTGCTTTTTGTTCGTACCAAGCAATGTTGTAAGCGATAGGTAACTCGTTGATATCAGCCAATCCGAATACTTCTTTCAATTTAAGAGCAATCACAGCTAAAGAGTATGAATCGTTGCATTGACCAGCATCTAACACACGTGGAATTCCACCGATATCTCCCAAAGGAAGTTTGTTGTAACGATATTTTGCACAACCAGCAGTTAGAATTACAGTATCTGTAGGTAGTTTTTCAGCAAAACGTGTGTAATAATCACGATCGCGCATACGTCCGTCGCAACCAGCCATTACGATAAATTTACGAATAGCACCCGATTTAACAGCAGCTACAACTTTGTCTGCCAATGCCAATACTTGATTGTGAGCAAATCCACCTACGATTTCGCCTGTTTCAATTTCTACTGGAGAAGCACATTCTTTTGCTTGTGCAATGATTTGTGAGAAATCTTTTGGAGCGCCATTTACTCGGTCAGCAATGTGAGTATAACCGTTGAAACCAGCTGATCCGGTAGTATAAATACGATCGTTGTAAGTAGCCGATGAACGAGGAGGAACTAAACAGTTGGTTGTAAACAATACAGGTCCGTTGAATGTTTCGAAATCTTCCGTTTGGTGCCACCATGAGCTACCGTAGTTTCCTACTAAGTTAGGATATTTTTTCAATTCTGGATAGTAATGCGTAGGCAACATTTCGCTGTGAGTATAAACATCTACGCCAGTACCTTGAGTTTGTTTTAGCAACTCTTCCATGTCTTTTAAATCGTGACCTGTAACCAATATTGCTGGATTTTTGCGAACACCCAAGTTTACTTTAGTAATTTCAGGATTGCCATAAGCTTCGGTATTTGCTTTATCTAAAAGAGCCATAACAGAAACACCGTTAGCGCCACACTCTAAAACTAATCCAACCAATTGGTCAACGGATAAGTTGTTATTGGTGGTAGAAGCTAAACCACGGTGCATAAATTCGAAAACTGCTGGATTGGTTTCACCCAAATTGTAAGCATGTTCTGCATAAGCAGCCATTCCTTTTAGCCCATAAATCAATAATTCGCGCAATGAGCGAACATCTTCGTTTTCTGTTGCCAATACACCAACAGTAGCTGCTTTTGCTTCAAAAGCAGCAACGTCAGCAACCCAGAATGCACCTTCGAACGTAATATCACTTACGTCAACACCAGCAGCAACTAATTGATTTTTAATAGTTTCGCGAACTTCAAATCCCTCTTGTATTTTTGTTTCAAAACGAGTTTTGTCAAAGTTTGCATTGGTGATGGTCATAAATAGACCTTCAAAAACGAATTTATCAACCGCATCGGTGTTTAAACCAGCTTTAACAGCACGTTCGCTGTAAACTGAAATTCCTCTAAGAACAAACATCAACAAATCTTGAAGATTTGCAACGTCTGAAGTTTTTCCACATACTCCTTTTATTGTACATCCTGTACCTTTGGAAGCCTCTTGGCATTGAAAGCAAAACATTTGATTTTCCATAATTCTTTTAATTAAAATTTATTGTTTGATTATTTTTGTTTTTATATCTAAAACTTATTTTTTATTTCTTCTGCTAACTTAGTAACTGTCATAAAACCAGTGATTGATAAGAAAACGTCAAATTTGAGGCTTGCGCTGCGACGAAAACAGGGCGTTTACTAATGTAAATAATCTGTTTTTGTGGCAAGCATAACGAAAAAGTTGACGTTTTCTTGCAATCACTTAAACCCATTCTTCTTTTAATATCTCTCCTTGAATTCCAACAACAATCAGTTTAATCGGAATTTTACGACCAGCAAGAATCATCGCTTTTTTAGCCAATTGAAGCAAACCACCGCAACAAGGAACTTCCATGATCGCAACCGTGAGTGTGTTGATTTTTGAATCGTTGATCATCACCACCAATTTGTCAACATAAGACTCCTGATTTGAATCCAATTTTGGACAGCAGATAGCTAATGCTTTTCCTTTGAGCAACTTGCTATGGAAACAACCAAGTGAAAATGCGGTACAATCGGCAGCCAAAAGCAAATCAGCACCTGCTAAATATCCAGCGTTTGGATTAAGAAGGTGAAATTGAACAGGCCATTGTGTCAACTCAGAAGGTTGATCTGAACTAGAAGCTGGAACAGAAATAGGGTTTTTATTAAACTGCATCTCTCTTGATCCAGGGCATCCGCCACCTTCATGATGATGTTTATTGGTTTGAATAGGTTCCATAATTGATGATAAATTGATGTTTATATTTTTTTCTTTCAAGAAATTTACTCCTTGATTAAAGAAGACTGTTTCGTTGTGATCTTTTAAATGTTTTAAGTGAGCAAGAATGGTTTTCTCGCCTTTGTCAATCATGCGCTCCATTACCTTAATTTCATCATAAGGTTCTGCTTCACGTTCTTCTAAATCGATAGCGCCCACTGGACAATCGCCAATGCATGCACCCAATCCGTCGCAAAACAGATCGCTAATTATTCGAGCTTTATTATCAATAATTTGCAAAGCACCTTCGTGACATCCTGATACACACAATCCACATCCGTTGCATTTTTCTTCGTCTATTTTGATAATTGTTCTTTTCATTGTTTTTGTTGTTTGATGATTACGCTGCAAAGATAGAAACCCCGCTCTTCATAGAATGTAACATAAGTTACAAAAGGGTTCATCTTTACACAAACAACTGATATACAGATGCATTAAAGAACAGAAAAAGAAATAAAAAAACAATAAACGTTCTTCTCAATCAAAAAATGACTTTTATTGATTGATTATTGGTGGATGGTGATAAGATAATCGTCGATATAGCCAGATATTATGAGCCAAATTGCATTAGCAACTAAAAAAACAATATCGATAGAATAGATTAAAGCAAGAAATCCATAAAATTAGTCCTATTAACTACTAAATAATTGGCATCAGGGTATTGCGACATGAATGATGTTGGTTTTTTAGGCACTTTATCGCCCCATTTGAACTCAAAAGCACGAATTTCGCCATTTTGCACCTCAATAAAATCTATTTCCTGTCCCGAATAGCTCCGCCAAAAATAGAAATTCACTAATTCTCTGCGATTGTTGTGTAACTTTATTCGCTCCGAAATCATAAAACTTTCCCACAAAATTCCAATATCTTGACGAATAGAAATTGGCCGAAAATCACTAATTACAGCATTACGAATACCATTATCATAAAAATACCACTTGGAAGACTTACTTACTTCTTTCCGTGGATTGGAAGAAAATGAAGACAACTTAAAAATTACAAATGTTTTAGATAATAAATCCAAGTATTTTTCTACGGTATTTCTGCTAAGAGAAAGTTGCTTGCCCAATTCATCGTATGAAACTTCGCTTCCTGACTGAAAAGCGATTAAACGGAGCAAATCACGCATTTTTGCAGAATTTTTGATCCCATCGACCATTAAAATATCCTTCAATAAATAAGCATTCGCAATTTCATTTAAATAAATCTGCTTTTTGCTGAAATTTGAAATGGCAGACAACTCAGGATAAGTTCCATAGATAAGCCGTTCTTCCAATTTTTGAATGCTTTCAATTCGAGTTTCATGCTTCGATAATTCGTTCATGGAAAATGGAAAGAGTTTGAACTCATAAGATCTTCCAACCAGCGGTTCTCCCACTTGGTTAAATAGATCAAACGAAGAAGAACCAGTCACCAATATTGACGTGGTTTTAATGTGGTCGACAATTAATTTCAAAATAGAACCAATCCCTTTAATATTTTGCGCCTCGTCAATCACCAACAAATCAGTATCCACCAAAAGTTGTCGGTAATTTTGAATCGTTTTTTCGGAAAGCATCATCTCTGTTGAGACATCCTCTCCATTCAATAGCGAAATTTTCCCACTAAAACGTTCCATGATATGCTCCAACATCACCGTCTTACCGACCCTTCTGGCACCAAAAAGGATGACCACTTTGCCAGGGACCATCTCGCTAAATAAAAGGTCTTCTAAATCTCTATTTATCTTCATATCTCAATTATTTGACACAAAGATACGAAAATATTCAATAAAATGGAGAATTTAATACGAATTTCTTCAACGCACTGAAGAAATTCGTATTAAATTCTTCAGTGCGTTGAAGGAATTCGTGAAAAACAGGTCGAAAAGAATATTTCTGATGTTTTAATAATAGAGAATTTGACCTCATCATTTAACCGAAATAAATCAAGAAAAACTCTATGGATAAGTTTTCAACAACTGCTAGTCAATCAAAAAGTAAGTTTATTGGTATTTATTCAAATTATTATGATTTATTTTGTATCCTTGAACGTTAACATTCAAAAACAATGAAAAAAAATATAGCCATCTTTGCTGGAGGAAACTCTGGAGAGTACGAAATATCGATCAAAAGCGGTAGAGTTATTGAGCGAAATATAGACCAAACTTTTTTCAACACCTATTACATTCATGCAAAAGGAAAGAGTTGGTCTTACCAATTGCCTGACAATACGGTGGTAGAAATTGACAAAAACGATTGTTCGCTGACACTTCCCGAGGGAAAAATTAAATTTGATGCTATTTTTATTGCCATTCATGGCACTCCGGGCGAAAATGGAATTTTGCAAGGATATTTCGAATTGATGAACATTCCTTACACCAGTTCTGACGTATTAACCTCATCACTCACTTTTAACAAAAGTTTCTGCAACCGCGTGGTGATGACGCATGGAGTTCAAGTATCTCCTTCGGTTCACTTGTATGCAAACGAGGAGTACAGTTCCACAAAAATCATAGAAACCACCGGACTTCCTTGTTTTATAAAACCGTGCAACTCTGGTTCGAGTGTGGGCATGTCGAAGGTAAATACCATCGAAGAGCTTCAACCAGCCATAGAGTTAGCATTCCAACACGACGATCAAATTCTGATTGAGCATTTTATCAAAGGGCGTGAAATTACCTGTGGAGTTTTTAAAACCAAAGGAAAATTGGTGGTATTGCCAATTACTGAAATTGTAAGCAAGAAAGAGTTTTTTGACTATGAAGCCAAATACACCGTTGGCATGGCCGAAGAAATTACGCCTGCGCCCATAGAAGATGAGATTGCTCAAAAATGCAAAGCCACTTCTGCATTTCTCTATCAGCGACTTAATTGCAAAGGTGTCGTACGATTTGATTATATATTTAACGACGAAGGACTTTTTTTCTTGGAGGTAAATACCATTCCAGGTCAATCCGAAAACAGCATAATTCCTCAGCAAGCACGCTACATGGGACTTACAATTACAGATTTGTATACACTATTATTGAATGAGCTTTTTTAAACTCTTTTTTGTAATAAAAAATAAAAACAGACATTCTTTGTGATACTTTGTTCGTAAAGTGGTTTAACATTAAAATGAAATAATGAACTCATCCTGTAAGGTGAAGATTCGGTTGTATAACAGCATAAACTTTCAGCTGTGCCACAAAAGACATTTATCTACCAGCAGGCTCGGTAGACAAAGAAGACACGAAACACACAAAGAGTTAAATAAATCAGCTTAAAAAAGGAAAACCTTAAGTTCTCTTTTCAGACATGCGAAACGTGAATGAATTAGTACTTAAACGCTCTGATTTTGCTGCCTCGCAAGGCTCAAAATTGGCGCTTTCTTCACAAACACAACTTATTCAGTTTTTTGACCAACCACCTTAATCAGATTTGAAGAAACTTTTTCGATAATCTTACACATCAAAGATGGTTGTGTGGTTGCAAAAAACACTTTTTGAACTTTTGGATTTACCACAGATAATCTTTCGATTTGCGTGAGTGCATCCTGTTTTAATATTTGATCAAAATCGTCCACAATCAGAGTATTCATAAGTTTGATATTCAGCCCTGTTCCTGAATATAAGTCGCCAAGGCGCTTGGCTGTCCCAACTACTATATCTGCACCCAAATAAACATCATCACGTTGGATTTCCAAATCCTGTTCGCTGTATGCACATTTCACCCTTAAATGAGCAAATTTTCCATACGTTGCAATTAATTCTTTAAAAATCAGCGCTTTTTCCTTCGTAGGAACAATAACAATGGCTCTTGGAACATCTTCTTCTTCGAGTTCATATTTCAACTTATTTAAAAGAAAAATAACAGCCAACATTGTTTTGCCAGATTGGGCAGGAGCGACAACAAATACATTTGATCCACTTTTAATTTTGGGCAAAGCCTCTTTTTGAATATCTGTGGGAGTTTCTATTCCCAACAAATTCAATTGTTTAGAAAGTGATGGATATAGTTTTTTAGGTGTAAACATGCTTTTTTATATATTATTAAAAGTGAAAAATCAAGTAAAATTGTCGAAAAGACGACTATGAATTTTTAGGAAAATCTTTTCCCTTATTTTCTTTAGGATAGTTTATTGAAAAATGTAATCCTCTGCTCTCTTTGCGCTCCATGGCTTGTTTGATAACCAAATAGCCAACATTTATCAAATTTCTAAGTTCACAAATTTCGGGCGTAAGCACCGATTTTATATAAAGTTCTTCGGTCTCTTTATACAATAAATCAAGTCGCTCAAAAGCTCTATGCAAGCGCAAATCGGAACGAACAATGCCCACATAATTACTCATGACCAGTTGCAACTCTTTTTTAGTCTGGGTAATTAACACCATCTCTTCATTCAAAACCGTTCCCTCGGAATTCCAATTTGGAATGTTTTCTTGAAAGGTGATATTCCCGAACGTTTTTTGAGCTATTAAAGAAGATCTATGCGAAAAAACCAATGCTTCCAACAAAGAGTTTGACGCCAAACGATTCGCTCCATGAAGTCCAGTGGAGGCGCATTCGCCAGAGGAAAACAGATTCTTAATAGACGTTTGACCATGCTCATCGGTGGCTATTCCGCCACAGAAATAGTGAGCGGCAGGCACCACTGGAATCATCTCTTTTCGAATGTCAATTCCGATGCTTAAACATTTGGCAAAAATATTTGGAAAGTGATTTAAAAGCACATTCTGAGTAAGTTCGCGAGCATCTAGCAACACATGATCGTCTCCCGAAATCTTCATTTCGTTGTCGATAGCACGAGCTACTATATCACGAGGAGCCAACGAACCACGCTCATCGTATTTATCCATAAAAGTAACCTCTTTTCTATCTTTCAAAATTGCACCAGCACCTCTAAGGGCTTCGGTAATCAGAAAAGAAGGACGTTCGGCTGGATTATATAACGCAGTGGGGTGAAATTGCACAAACTCCATCCCTCTGATCGTTCCTTTGGCTCTGTAAACCATCGCAATGCCATCGCCAGTAGCGACTTCAGGATTAGTGGTATTGTAATATACATTTCCCGCACCTCCGGTACAAACCATGGTTAATTTAGACAAGATCGTCTCCACTCGTTTGGTAAGTGGATTATATACGTAAGCGCCATAGCACTCAATATCATTGTTCCTACGATTTACCTCAACGCCTAAATGGTGCTGGGTAATTAATTCGATGGTGAAGAAATTCTCAAAAATGGTAATATTAGGGTGCTTCAGTGCAGATTGGAAAAGTTTCTGCTGAATTTCTTGCCCCGTATTGTCCTTGTGATGAAGTACTCTAAATTCGGAGTGACCGCCTTCGCGGGCCAAATCGTACTTACCACTGGTATTTTTATCAAAATCAACCCCCCACTCTATCAGCTCTTTCACCCGATCGGTGGATTCGGAGATGGTAATTCTTACAATTTCTGGATCGCTTAAATCATCACCCGCAATCATCGTATCTTTTATATGTTTTTCGTAACTATCTGGATGATACATCACAGCGGCAATTCCCCCTTGGGCATAGCGGGTAGAAGTTTCGCCAGCTTCCGCTTTTGTCACAATACATACATTCCCAAACTCAGCCACTTTTAAGGCATAACTTAGTCCTGCGATTCCAGAACCTATTACTAAAAAATCAACCCGATGTTGCATGAAAATATTCTTATAATAAAGGACAAAGGTAATAAAAAATCAGCAAACGTGTTGAACCCATTGCAAAACCAA
>JBBRGJ010000142.1:0-8464 GCA_038240835.1 Bacteroidales bacterium
CCAAAGTACCCGAAGGCGCGGTATTGGAACTCTATGATATGATTGGGCAACAAGTCTCAAAATATCCACTCATCGGCACCGAAAACATTGCCACAGTAAACTTAGGTAACCTGGCAACGGCAGTGTATCATGCCACGGTGGTGGTACCCGATGTGTTTAGGAAAAGTGTGAAGTTGGTAGTAATAAGGTGAGTCGAAAGTTTGTAAAGTTGAAAGTCTATAAAGGAAAAAGTCCATAAAGGGGGAAAGTCCATAAAGTAAAAAGTCCATAAAGTAAAAAGGTTGTAAAGGGGGGAAAAGAAGTGACGATCCCGAAAAATAAATCCGCAAACTGGCGGACTATTTTTTCGGGAGTAACGAGTGACCGCATCCCGAATTTTAAAAATCACAGATTTTGTAAAAATTCGTGGATCCTCCAAAAAAGACGATCAGCCATTGGGCTGCTCTTTTTTTCGGGAAGTGACGATGAAAGACAAGCTGCAGAGCAGCGACATCTTTGTAGAAAAGAAATTTCGTTATACAACAAGGAGGTGCAGCGCACCGAAATAAAAAAACAGCCATAGGTGGGAACAAGGAATAAGGGGAAAGTTAATAAAGGGGAAAGTTCGTAAAGTTTAAAGGGAATAAAGTCTTAAAGCAAATTAATAGCAACGTGATTTTCAATGCTTTGTCCCTCGCACAAAAGAAAGGCATGAAAACATTGATTTTCAGCACTTCTCCCTTTAGGGTCGGGGCAAAAGTGATGAAAATCAATTCATTAACAACAAGATTTTCTTTGCACCTCTTTAGCCGATGTAGTGAGTGTGAAAAATGCTTTTAGTTGCATCGCAGCGACATCTTTGTAATAAAAAGTGCATTTTGAAAAAAAAAGGTGCAGCGCACCGACATCTTTTATAACGGATTTTCAATGCTTTTCCCCTACCCGTGTATGTTTTTTATAATAATTGGATTTTGTAAATTGAAGAAATAATTCTCAGCAAACTCCCTTTTAAGCCTTTGTTGGAATAAATTTCCGGCAAGGGCTTTTTTCTTTTTCGGTTGATTGCGAAAAAAGTTGTATTTTTGAACTCTATAATGTATAAAAACCGATGCAAATATATACACTTTTTATTCGTCGAAATATTTTGTCGCTCGCAATGGGGGGAATTCTTCTTTTAGGAGGTTGTGCTCAAATTGTCGCTCCTACGGGTGGACCTCGTGATACTACGCCTCCAAAAATCACAAAAACTTCGCCCGAGAACAACAGCTCAAATTTCAAAGAGAAAACCGAAATAAAAATCTCTTTTGATGAGTTTATGGAAATAAATAATCCAGGAGAAAAAGTGATGATTTCGCCACCCCTAAAAAACTCAGCAAGTTACAAAGTGACTGGGAAACAATTAATTATACAATTTGAAGACACTTTAAAAGAGAACACCACCTACACCATGTTTTTCGACAACTGCATCAAAGACATCACCGAAAGCAACGCTATTCCAGCTTTTGAGTATGTGTTTTCCACTGGTAGCAGCATCGATTCGGGTCGCGTAACAGGAAAAGTAATAGATGCATTCACCTTAAAACCAGAGAAGCAAGTATATGTAATGTTGTACACCGAAAACATCGATTCACTTCCTTCGACTCAAAAGCCATATTATCTTACCAAAACAAACGATGCAGGTGAATTTAAATTTTCACATGTTGGCATTGCAAAGTACAAACTGTTTACGCTATCGGATAAAAACAACAACCTAATTTTTGATCAATTTACAGAACGAATTGGGTTTATGGACTCATTGATAGATGCAAATAGTTCCAACGATATTACAATTTCGATGTTTGTCCAAGCAGACACCTCGCAACGGTTGCTCAAAAAAGTACTGTTAGAGAGAGGAAAAGTGCTGATTGCGTTTAAAAAAGAGACCAATAATCCTCAATTTACGTTACAAGATGGAAATTTTGAGGATCGCTTTTTTGTAGAGAAAAGTAAAGGTGGAGATTCAATTTATCTCTATGACAAACGTTTTTTGCCCGACACGGTTACCCTTATTGTGCAAGACCAGAACATGATTGACACCCTAGAAATAGCGCCATCTTTGGAACGAAAAGCGACGAAAAGAATGGGCGAAACCTCCTCTTCTACTAAACCCATAATCACGCTAAATCACGAAACGGATCTTTATAAATCGATACAAGTTCTGTCGAGTTTCCCGATCAAAGAGATTCGAAAAGAGCGAATAAAACTATTCCACATTTCAAAAGACACGACTCTAATTGATTTTTCAATCACAAATACAGACTCCATTCAGCGACGGTTTGCCATTGAATTTAAAAAAGAAGAGGAGAAAAGTTATCTTCTTCAAATAGCTGATTCTGCGTTTATTAGCTACAGTTTATTTGCAAACGACACCACTCTTTCTAGGTTCACCATCTTGAGCGAAAACGATTATGGAAATTTGAAAATCAACATCGAAAATTCAAACAAAAAGAATGCATTGGTGCAACTCTTTAACGACAAAGAAGAAGTTGTTGGATCAGAATATTCACTCGTCAGCAAAAGCATCGTTTGGAAAAACTTATCGCCAGGCATGTATCAAGTAAGGGCAATTATAGACGAGAACAACAATCAGAAGTGGGATTCTGGTGACTATTTCACCAAACGTTTTCCCGAAAAAATTGTAATTTTTGCAAACCCAATTCAGATAAGAGCAAAATGGGATGTGGAAGAAAAATTTATCATTAATTAATTTGAACTCGTTTTTTAAAACAAAAATACAATGAAAACAAAAATACTCATCATCGCTATTTTCGCAATTTCGCAATTGGCAATATCCTCATGCAAAAAGGATAAAACCAACAACAATGAAGAGACCGAAATGCTTATTGAAATTCAAAAAAACGAAGGAAAGGTGACTAGAATATACAACCTAATCACCGACGAGCTTAACGATATCAACAAAGCTCTTGACGAGTTGGGTTATAAAAACACAGCAAAACCATTGGATACTTGCATTCAAGTAACCATTGACCATCCCGATTCAACTACATGGCCCAAAATTATTACATTGAATTTTGCAGGAGGTTGTGCCACTCAAAATGGGAATGTTTTATCGGGACGAATTACCATCAACCAATCCGCCAGATATAGAGACGATGGAATGGTTAGAGTAATCACTTTTGACAATTTTTCCATCAATGGATATGGAATTTCTGGAACCAAAACAGTCACCAATATTGGAAGAATAAATGGGTTTACAACATACTCAATCAGCATAAGCGATGGAGGTATAACAACACCCTATGGCGATGAAATTGAGAACATAAACGCTCAACGAACCCGCGTTTGGATAGAGGGAGATAATACACTCTTGATATCTGACGACGTATATTTGATTACCGGAACCTCCTCGGGAGTAGCCAACAATGATCGTTTGTATTCAACAACAATCATTGAACCTCTGAGAATTTCTCGCAGTTGCAAATGGATAGAGCAGGGGAAAATATCAACCACTGTGGACGATCTTCCAACCGTGGTCATCGATTTCGGAAACGGTACTTGCGACCAAACGGCAACGGTTACCGTAAATGGAAATACACGAACTGTTACGTTGAGAAATTAGTTTTTTGAAAAATGTCAACGGAGAAAAAAACAGTTCTTTTTGCTCCACTCAATTGGGGATTGGGTCACGCTTCGCGCTCAATTCCAATTATTTATGAATATATCGAAAAATACAATGTAGTTTTAGCAGCTGACGGCGAAGCATACACACTTCTTAATCAGGAGTTTCCCCAATTGAAAATTATTCGTCTGGCTGACATTCAAGTAAAGTATTTAAAAGGTTTTTTATTTCCTCTGGGATTGTGTTGCATTGCACTTAAACTAAGTATTAGAAATTACAAAGAACACCACCAATTAGCGCAAATCATCGAGCAAGAATCCGTGGACATGGTGATTTCTGACAACCGATATGGTCTGTGGAGCAAAAAGGTTAAAAGCATCCTAATCACCCATCAACTTTCAATTATTCCACCCAAAATATTGAGATTTTCCACTGCATTTTTGAGAAAAATCATTCAAAAGAAATTGTCACATTTTGACGAAATTTGGGTGCCCGATTATGAGTTAGAACCTGGATTAGCAGGACTTTTATCGCACCAAAAAAACGTGCATCCAACGATAAAATACATAGGACCCATTTCGCGATACAACCAAGAAACGGTTGCTGAAAATGAAGAAATTATGGCCATTATCTCAGGACCAGAACCGTTTAAAAACCAATTGGCAAATAAAATTGCGGAGATTTCCACCGCTAACTCCATGAATATCACAATGTATGGCAATGGGATAAAACTCACCAAGGAAGCTCCGTTTGTAAATGTAATTCAAAAAGCATCTTTTTATCAGCTCAACACAGCACTCAATCGTGCGAATTTGGTTATTGCCAGTGGAGGTTACACCACCCTGATGGATTTACATTTATTACAAAAAAAGGCAATCTTAATTCCCACTCCAAATCAAACCGAGCAGGAGTATTTGGCTGATGTAAACCAATCACATCCACATTTTACCTTTGTAAAGTTTGCAAACTTGCAGACACTTCCCGAAATAATAAAACGACAAAACACGAATGATTTGAACACCAAAAGAATCATTAATTAAAAAAAATCATCATCTTTGCAAAAATATTAAATACATGTTTGAATCACTATTTACGAAATCGATGCTCTTAAAATTCCTCAAATTTGGTGTTGTAGGATTTTCTGGGGTTTTTGTAGATTTTGGAATCACCTATTTACTTCGTGAAAAGGCTAAAATTCAACAGTTTGTGGCCAATGCAATAGGATTTTGCGTGGCAGCTTCTTCCAATTACATTTTAAATAGAATTTGGACTTACGAAAGTCAAAATCCACAAATGTTGTTTGAATTTGGTCAATTTTTCTTCTTTTCGCTCATAGGTTTAGCCCTCAACACCCTTATTTTGTGGATATTGGTAAAGAAAGTGAAATGGAATTTTTACTTTTCAAAGTTATGCGCCATCGGTGTAGTTACTATTTGGAATTTCATCATCAATACTTTGATTACATTTGCTTAGAGGATTTAGTTTGTGCTTTTAACAGAGAAAACCCCTTTCCATCGAAGAAACTGAGATTCCTCTTCGCCTCAGTAACCCAAATTATTTAATCCGATCGTATAAATAGATGGCGAGACTGGGCACAAATACAAGAGCGAACAAGCTCAAGCCCACAATTATTAATTCAAAACCTCCTGGGAAGTGAAAGATTGAGAATAACGATCCAATAATTGTGATGGAAACTGAAGCTGCTCCAGAGATAAATGTTAGTTTTTTCATGTTATTTTATTTTTAGGTTAATTTGACTTTATCGTCTCTAATAATTCACTTTCGTAAATAGCGCCGGGTGATATAACGATTTCGTCATAAGGGATGTTATCGCCATATCTCTCTTTCATTTTCGTTTTAACGGATTCGTCGGTAAGGTCAAAATCTTTCAACTTTTGAAGTTTTCCAATCTCAATTCCCGTAGCACGTTGATAAGCTTTCCAGATAAGTTCCGAACAATAAATCTTGTCGTCGGACCATTCAAACGTTAAATCATAGTTTTTGCCAAGAAACGACTCACTGTTACTCTTAATCTTCGAAAGAATATCAGGCGTCAGTATATTTGAAGCATTTTTGAGGCGTTTAATCACATAGTGACCATTTTTTCCCTTTGCAATCCATTTATAAAGTGGCGTTTTTTTTACAGGTTGCACAGCTTCAATCACCTCATAGTTATCGCCGTTTTTAAAAACCAATCCACAGTGAGAGTAAACCGATTTTGAGGCTTTTTGGATCGCAATGCTTTGCCGAGAAAGAGACGTTTGAAAAATCAAATCTCCATCGTGAATCTGTTTGTCTCTAATAAGAAGTTGAACTTCTTTTTTAGCGTTACTAATTTTACGAGAAGGAGCATGATAAATTCTTTTAACATAAATCCCCACCAAAAGAATACAAACAAGAAGACCAACAAGAAGGTTTCTTTTTTTCATGTTTAGGTTTTTTCTAGACTGCCGAAAAGAGAGTGTCTAGTGAACAATTTTCGGCAACGCTTTTGGATCGTGTTTGTGTTTGAAGAAAATAGCAAAAAGCACAGTGATTACAGCCGCATATCCAGCAAAAACCAACCAGATTGTTGACCAATCTTTTGCCCCGTCGTGGGTGAAAAATTCTTGAATAATATATCCACTCACGCTACTACCGATGATGGCTCCAAAACCGTTGGTCATCATCATAAATAAACCTTGTGCACTCGACCGAATCTTAGGACTAGTCGTGGTTTCGATAAATAGAGAACCTGAAATATTAAAGAAATCGAACGCCATTCCGTAAACGATGCACGAAAGAATAATCATCCACAATCCATCGGTTGGATTTCCTAAACCGAACAATCCAAAACGCAAAACCCAAGCGACCATACTAATAAGCATTACCTTCTTAATACCAAATCGTTTAAGGAAAAATGGAATGGCAAGAATAAATAAAGTCTCTGAAATTTGTGAAATAGACATGATAATGGTAGAGTATTTTATCACAAAAGAATCAGCATATTCTGGAATGTTTTTAAAATCATCCAAGAATACATCTCCATAAGCATTGGTAAGTTGAAGCGCAGCGCCAAGGAACATTGAAAAGATAAAGAACAAGGCCATTTTGGAGTTTTTAAACAGTCCAAAAGCATCCAATCCTAACGTTTGCATCAGCGTTTTCTTTTCCGCATCTTGTGCCAAAGGAGGACATTTTGGAAGCGTAAAAGCGTACAATCCTAAAAGAAAAGAGATGGCAGCTGCTATATAAAACTGATTTTCGGAACTTTTGTTACCTGTTAAGTTCACAATCCACATGGCTGCAATAAAGCCGATGGTCCCAAAAACTCGAATGGGTGGAAAATCTTTGACCACATCATAGCTGTTGTTCTTAAGCGCAGTGTATGCAATTGAATTTGTAAGCGCAATGGTTGGCATATAAAAAATCATGGCCACTAAAATTCCCCAAAAAAAGGTAGATGGATCGTTGATTTGTGGGATAAAAAAAAGTGCACCAGCCCCTGCAATGTGAAGAATTCCATAGAGTTTTTCGGCATTAATCCACCGGTCGGCAATAATACCCATCAAAGCGGGCATAAAAAGGGATGCAATTCCCATGGTCGAAAAAATAATTCCAAACTCCGACCCCGACCATTGTTTGGTTTGAAACCAATAATTTCCAATCGTAATAAGCCAAGATCCCCAGATAAAAAACTGCAAGAAATTCATTGCAATTAATCGATTTTTAATGCCCATAATATTTTCTGTTTAAAAAATAATTTTAAGTTGACGCTATTTCTTTACTTTTTCTAAAAACCGAAGCAATATACAACTTTTTTTTAATCCTAAAATAAATTATCACAAATTCGGTGAAAATTTATTTTTTTAGTGTTTGCAAGAACCGACTTTACGAACTCAGAGCGCTGCAGTGAGATGCATTGCGCCTGTCGAAACGAGCCAGTCGAAACGAGCCTGCCAAACTGAAGCTAAAAAGCCAATTTTTTTGTTATTATTGCGACGAATTTTGGTTCTCCGTCAGCTAGCAGGCGCCAATTCATCTCCGTAGCAGGGAAAGTATTTCGACAGATTTATCCTCCAAAGGACGGCTCAGTGCAGGCTAACTGCCAATGACGGAATTAATATTTTAGTGTTATAAAAAGCCGCCCATTCGACAAGCTCAGGGTGACCGGCTTTTTATATTAATTTCATTACTGTCATTACCCCTTTATTTGCAAAGTTTTTTGGATGGAGTCTACCAATGACACAACTACATAACTGCCTCATAGATAAACGATTATTGATTTTTGGCAAAGTCTCGGCGTGAAACCTAGGATTAGTCTTTTCTTCAAGATTTGACTAATCTAATCTTTGATTTAGGAAATAAAAAAAACCTTTTGAGTAAAATGGTTTTTTGTATTAGTAGAATCATCCTCGCTCAAGGTGACTTCGAGTGCCTTACTTCGACAGGCTCAGCACATCGCAGCCACCGTCCTAGGGTTTCACTAATAAAGAAGAATATGCGTAAGCCATCACTGCGTAGCTCTAAAACTTCTAAAAAGACCAAATCCTCTGCGCGTGGGACATGAAGGAGCGAGCGAGCCCTCATAAACAATAGTTTTCAAATACAATTAGCAATTCAGCAAGGGCGTTTACGTCCTAATTTTAAGTCTAGGAGAAAACAATAATCTTCTAGAAAACAACAAAGACTTCAAATTAGCCTACCTTGCTAAAGAATTGCTTATTGTATTTGAAATTTCCAGAAAACATGCATTCGCTCCTTCTTGACTTTTTGCATACTTTTGCGTCAAGGCAAAAGTATGAATCAAAAAGAAAAATCTTCTGAGTAAAATGGTTTTCTGTATTTAAAGAATTATAAAACTATTTCTGATTTTTCTACTTTTCG
>JBBRGJ010000143.1:0-8400 GCA_038240835.1 Bacteroidales bacterium
TTGCCGGAAATATGGTCCAGGTTTCAGGAACAATAGCAGGTGAGACTTGTTGTGATTATTTATACATTTATGATGGAGTTGGAACTGGTGGTACATTATTGTGGTCGGGAGTGACAAGTACTGGGACCGTTCCGGTCACTACATCAACAACAGGTTCTTTAACAATTCGGTTCACATCGGATGGATCTGTTGTGGGAGCAGGCTTTAATCTTAATATTACGTGTATAGCTCCTAATGCTTGTGATAATGCAACTACAATGACTTGTGGTACTGTATATAACGCAACTTTAACACCTAATAGTGGTATGTGGACTAATTATAATGGTACTTCATATTCTTACACAGGTTCAGAGAAGGTTTGGAATTTTACTGCTCCCACGACGGGCTCATACACTTTTAGTGTAGCTGAGGGAACAGCAGATGCAGATTTCTTTTTAATGTCAGCATGTTCTCCTACTTCAACTAATTTATCGTCTGGTTATTGGAGCGGTCTTAGTAGTATGACAGTTACTTTAACAGCAGGTGTAACCTATTACTTAATTGCAGATTTATATTCAGGTGCATCATCATCAACAACAGTTACGGTGAGTGTAACATGTCCGAGTACATGCACCCCACCATCTAACCCAACAGCTTCAGGCACGACAACAATTTGTGCTGGGGGATCAACCAATATTTCAGCTACATCAACAGGTGCAACAACTATTTATTGGTACACCGGAAGTTGCGGAGGCACACAGGTTGGAACCAGTTCGCCGGGAAGTAATCTTTCGGTATCTCCAACTAATACAACTACTTATTATGCTCGAGGGTATAATTCAGCAGGTAGTGGATGTTGGTCGGCTGGATGCGGAAGTGTAACGGTAACAGTGTCTAATCCAAGTCTAAGCATTTCTGGTCCTACTTCTTCATGTTCAATTACAGATATTTCATATTCAGCAACGCCTTCGGGATTCGCTGGAACCCCAACTTATCAATGGTATTATTGCTATTCTACCAATTGCCCCATTGGCATTGCTCTCGGATCCTCTAGTTCTACGGGAAGTGCTCCGGCTTATACAAGCTATTCAGGAGGAACTTCACAAACTTTAAATGTAAATACATTTGCTGGTTCTTACAATCCTTTAAATTGGTGGTGTGTTGCTACTTATGGAGGATGTACTGCAACTTCAAATATTATTGCATTAAATGTTTCAGGCACTCAATCTACTGCCCCAACTTCCATCACTGGAACTACCACTATTTGCAATGGCGGAAATACCACACTTTCAGTAAGTGGTGGAAGTTTGGGAACGGGAGCCTGTTGGAAATGGTATTCTAGTTCGTGCGGAGGAACTTATGTGGGAACAGGAACTTCAATCTCTGTGAGTCCAACATCAACGACATCTTATTTTGCAAGAGCAGAAGGAACTTGCAACACTACAACTTGTGCAAGCGCTTCTGTTACTGTAAACAGTTTATCTACAGCACCCACAAGTATTTCCATTACCAATAATAATAGTTGTAATGGCACTTCTAAAACATTAAGTGTAGTAGGTGGAGGTTTGGGAACTGGAGCTACATGGAAGTGGTACACTGGTTCTTGTGGTGGAACTTCTGCGGGTTCTGGGACTAGTATTTCTGTAAATCCAGCTGCTGGGTCAAGCACAACTTATTATGTCAGAGCTGAAGGAACTTGTAATAACACCGGATGCGCAAGCGGAACTGTTGTCGTAAGTCCAGGTACACCAGTCACACCGGGCGCTATAACAGGCACAACACCAGTTTGTCCTGGTACATCACAAACATATTCTATTTCTGCGGTAACAAATGCTACCACTTATACATGGACAGTTCCAACAGGATGGTCTGTCACAGCGGGAGCAGGAACTACTTCTATTACTGTTACCACTGGAACAGCTGGCGGAAATATCACAGTAACTGCGGGTAATTCATGCGGTACAAGTGCGGCAAGCAGTAAAGCTGTGGTCGTAAGTCCAGGCACACCAGCCACACCAGGCGCTATAGCAGGCACAACACCAGTTTGTCCTGGTACATCACAAACATATTCTATTTCTGCAGTAACAAATGCTACCACTTATACATGGACAGTTCCAACAGGATGGTCTGTCACAGCGGGAGCAGGAACTACTTCTATTACTGTTACCACTGGAACAGCTGGCGGAAATATCACAGGAACTGCGGGTAATTCATGCGGTACAAGTGCGGCAGCAACTTTAGCTGTCGTTGTAAATAGTTTATCCACAGCTCCCACAGCCATCACCGGTACCTCCTCTATTTGCATCGGCGGAAATACCACACTCTCAGTGAGTGGTGGAAGTTTGGGCACGGGAGCCAGTTGGAAATGGTACTCAGGATCGTGCGGAGGCACTTATGAAGGAACTGGAACTTCAACATCTGTAAGTCCAACTTCAACGACATCTTATTTTATTAGAGCAGAAGGAACTTGCAATACCACAACGTGTGCAAGCGCTTCAATTACTGTTAATTCGTTGCCAACGTCAACAGTAGGTGTATTATGCAACAATAGTGTGGCTGGGAAAATAGAACTTTATGGTGCCGGTGGATCTGGCGTTTATTCGTCTTATGAACAGCAATCTCCTTCAGTTTCTCATGCCTCAAATATTTTTGCAGTACCCTTTGGAGTTACTTACAATTTCAGAGCAATCGACAACCGAGGATGTAAATCCGACTGGGTAGCTTATACTGCTCCTTCGGGACCAACTCATATTTCGGGCACAGCCACCAATGGAAGTTGTCTGGTTAGAGGAGAAAATAGTTGGTGGAATATCACCGATGTATCAAATCAGGTGATTTTATCGATCAATGACAACACCAATAATATTGGGAGTATTAGTGCGTGGGCATATATCGAACCTGCCACTACATTCCACGGTGAGACGTATTATTTAAAACGACATTTTAAAATAACTTCCGAAAATGCTCCTTCATCCAATGTAACTTTACGTCTCTACTTTACCGATTCCGAACTAAATGAATTGGTAACGAATTCCAAACTCAACGCCAATCACACCGATGATGTAAATGGATTGTCCGACTTAAAAATCACTCGCTATTCGGGATCAAATGAAGATGGAAGTTATGCCAACAATGATTTTACATGTGGCGGTTGCTTCACCGTTTACACTCCTGCTTCAGGAACGGCAAGTGCCTATGGATCAGATGTTAAATATTTAGAGATTTCGGTTCCCGGATTTAGTGAAAATTGGATTCATGGAGGCATTAACACCTCTTCCATCCTACCCGTTGAATTAGCATCTTTCCAACCACAATGTTTGGATAAAAACGCTCTCATTCGATGGGTTACAGCTTCTGAAACCAATAACAGCCATTTCCTTATCGAACGTAGTATCGACGGAATCAACTATACAACAATCAACCAAGTGCCTGGCAGTGGGAATAGCAATAATTGGATTGAGTATAGCTATATCGATGATCAAAAACCTGAGGGAATTGTCTACTATAGATTGGTGCAAGTGGATTATAACGGAACTCAAAATAGTTTTGAACCCGTTTCGCTAAACTGTGATGCAAATCATCAAGAGTTAAAAGTATTACCAAATCCGTTTAAAGATAAAATATCCATTTTAGGTCTATCAAACAAAGATGTTTCCTTAGAAATATTTAATGGGAATGGAGCTAAAGTTTTCACAAACTCTATTAATAACTCAACTAGTACCAATATGGATATGAGTTTTCTAAAACCAGGAATTTATCTACTGCGTATAATAGATGAACAAGGAGTGGTACATCAGTTTAAGCTGATAAGAAGCTAATTAAAAAGCTCCGTAATAAAATACGGAGCTTTTTAATTTCATAACAACTGGTGATTTACAATTGAGAAAATTTGATGATGCAAAGTTGCTTTGGGTTGGTTTTTTGTCACAAAAATCGATTGCTTCGCATCAATTTTTCCGCCAAAAAACATAATTTATTTTACATTTCAGGACCCGGGCGTTGCCCGGGCCTGATATAAGCTGGGCTTTCAGCCCGCAAAAATTATTTTATTTTCCATTTAAGGACTTAGATATTGCCCGATCCTGGTATGAGTTGGGCACTTCAGCCCGCCTTAATTCGGCGCTTCAAACAAAATCAAAACTTATTTTATTTTCCATTTCAGGTCATGGATATTGCACGAGCCTGATATAAGCTGGGCGCTTCGACAGGTTTATCGTCCAGGGGAGGGCTCAGCACAACGCTTTCAGCTCGCCTTACTTCAGCGCTTCATACAAAATCTCCACGGGATGGTAAGCCGTTTTTTTTGCTCCATCTTTTATTTGGTGACGACAGCTTGTTCCGGTAGCGGTGATGATAGTACTTGGATCTGCATTTCGGACTGTTGGCAACAACACCATTTCGCCGACTTTCATCGAAACTTCGTAATGTTCTTTTTCAAATCCAAAGGAACCCGCCATTCCGCAACATCCTGATTTTATCTCTTCTACGTGGTAATTTTTCGGAATTTGCATCATTATTTTAGTCGGCGTAGTAGATGCTAATGCTTTTTGGTAACAATGGCCATGAAAAAGGATATTTTTCTCTACTTCTGAAAATAAGTTGGCATCGATATTTCCTTTTTGAAACTCGCTGGCAATAAATTCGTCAATTAAAAAGCTATTTCTTGCAATGTTTTTGGCTTCTCCCACCAAGTGACTCATAACCAGCTCTGGATATTCATCTCTAAACGACAAGATACCAGAAGGTTCAACACCCAACAAAGGAGTTTCATCGGTAATTAAATCTTTAAATGCAATCACATTCATGTTGACGAATTTCTGAGCTTTTCTTACCATTCCTTTGGAGAGATAAGTCCTACCACTGAATCCATGTTTCACAATTTTCACCTCATAACGAAGCGCTGTAAGCAGTTTAATGGCTTTAATTCCAATCTCTACATCGTTGATGTCCGTAAACTCATCGATAAAAAGATATACTTGTTTAATTGGGTTTGGAATAGGTTTTAAATTTTTAGTACACCAATTTCGCAATGTAATTCTACATACTTTTGGGATGCTTCGTTTGGTGGCAAATCCGAGGGATTTTTTCAAAATATATCCTGTAATAACATTAGAAGCAAAGGAATTATAAAGAGGTGCAATCTTGGAACCTAACAAATTGATATACGGAAAGTTGCCTATCATGTATGCTCTCAAAGGCACATGATTAGCATCGTAATAGTGTTGTAAAAACTCCGCTTTAAACTTTGTAATATCAACACTAGAGGGACATTCGGCCTTACAAGCTTTGCAACTCAGGCATAAATCAAGAACTTCATAAATTTCTTTATGATCAAACGGATTTTTCTTAGGTGAATTGGTCAAAAACTCACGAAGAATATTTGCTCTAGCGCGAGTTACGTTTTTTTCATCCAACGTAGCTTGATACGAAGGGCACATGGCACCACCAGCCAAAATAGACTTTCTGCAATCGCCAGACCCATTGCATTTTTCGATGGCTCTAAGGATTCCACCCGTCGTTGAGAAATCGAAAACAGTATCAATATCGCGCGTATGTTTTCCAGGTTCGTAACGCAAAAACTTGTTCATGGGCGGAGTATCGGTAATTTTCCCAGGATTAAAAATTCCGTTGGGATCCCAAGTTTTCTTTAACTCTTTAAATGCGGCATACACGGTTTCGCCCATCATAAAAGGGATAAACTCACCACGTAACCGCCCATCACCATGTTCGCCACTCAGCGAGCCGTGATATTTTTTCACGAGTCTAGCCGATTCAAAAGCGATGGTGTGAAACATCTCAACATCTGCAGGGTCTTTCAAATTCAAAATTGGGCGCAGATGAATTTCACCCGTTCCAATATGAGCATGATAAACGCAACTCAATCGGTGTTTTTTTAATATCAGATCAAATTCATCGATATATTGAGGCAATACCTGCGGATTTACGGCGGTATCTTCAATCACAGGGACAGGTTTTGCATCGCCAGGCATATTAGAGAGCACTCCAAGTCCAGCTTTGCGAAGGTTCCAGACTTTTTTCATATCCTCGCCAGTGATGATTGGGAAATGAGTCCCAAAACCAGCTTCGCGAGCATCGGCTTTTACGTGAGCACATTTTTCGAGCAACAGAGTTTCTGATTCTTCCGCAAAATCTACAATCACAATTGCGCCGGGGTCGCCTTGCACAAAGAATCTATTTTTACTTTGTTCAATATTATCGCGAGTAAGATGTAAAATTTCATTATCCATCAGCTCCACCGCCTGAGGTTTGTACTTCAGCGCAATCAGGTTTACTTTTAACGCTTCGGGGACGGAGTTGGTGTGAATACAAAGCAGTGCCTTATGTTTGGGAGGAAATGGCGCTAAGTTAATTTTAATCTCAGTAATAAAACACAATGTCCCTTCGGAGCCTGCAATAAGTTCGCAAAAATTGAATTTTTTATCCACATCCGAAAAGGCAATACTATTCATCAACTCATCGATGGCATATCCCATGTTGCGCCGACGAAGCAATGGATCGGGAAACTGGGTTTTAATCTCTTGTGTCAAAAGTTCATCCGTCAACATAGTATGAATTCCACGATAGAGATTGCCTTCGGCATTTTGAAGAGTCAGTTTTTGAGCAAATTCTTCTTTAGAAAGTGCACCAAATTCCACTTCGCTATTATCGTACAAAATCGCTTTTAGTGAGATAATATGGTCGCGGGTACTTCCATAAGTAAGTGAATTGGCACCACAGGAATTATTTCCAACCATTCCGGCAATCATACAGCGATTGGAGGTAGAAGTTTCGGGGGCGAAAAAAAGTTCATGTTTGGCCACCACTCTATTCAGTTCATCGCGAATCACTCCGGGTTGCACAATGGCAAAATGTTCTTCGGGATTAATTTCAAGAATCTTTGTCAAATGTCGAGAAACATCCACAATCAGTCCTTTGCCCACCACCTGTCCGGCCAGCGAAGTCCCGGCAGTACGAGGAATAAGTGGAATTTTTTGAGTAGTACAAAAATCTATAATGGTGTGAATATCGTTTATATCATACGGGAAAGCCACCGCCAATGGTTCTTCGCGATAAGCGGATGCATCGGTAGCATACATTAACGTGTGTAATGAGTCTGTTTTTAAATCACCTTTAATACGATGCTGTAGGTCGTAAAATGTCTGTTTCATTAGCCTAATTATTTACTGCAAATGTACGGATAATTTGAAGATAATTCGAGAACGTTTACCACTAAGACACTAAGGGCACTAAGGAACATTTATCTACCAGCACGCTAGGTAGACTAAGATTGTATTTCTTAGTGATTCTTTGTCTATCTCGCAAGCTGGCAGATAAATGGATTGGGTGACTTTTTGGTTAATCATAGTTTTTTTTACCACTAAGACACTTAGAGCACTTAGGGACACTAAGATTTTTTTTCTTAGTGAATCTTAGTGGACTAAGTGTTGGCTTAGTGGTTATTTCAGTTTTTTTTTTACCACTAAGACACTAAGGGCACTTAGGGACACTAAGAGTTGTATTTCTTAGTGATTCTAAGTGTTCTGCGTGTCTTAGTGGTCGTTTTCTTTAGGCAAATTCGCAAAAACTTCCGTTACCAAGGGCGTTAACTGATGTGTGATATTTTCAGAATTAAAATTAATCAACAAACCTTTGGGTTTTCCTGAAAGTTTTAAATAGGATAACAATTGAGCTTTATGGACAGGAATCAACGTTTCGACGGCTTTTATTTCAACAATTACAAGATCGTTTACCAATAAATCGAGTTTTAATACTCCACCTAAATCTTTTCCTTTGTAATGAATTGGAATATGGACCTGAGAACGCACTTTTAGTCCACAATCTCTCAATTCATCAATGAAACAAAGTTCATACACCGATTCAAGTAATCCGGGACCAAGGTGCTTGTGAACTTCAATTGCACAACCTACAATTTTGTATGCAATATTATTTACAGTTTCTTGTGTTATCATAGTTTGTTTTTTTTACCACTTAGACACTTAGGGCACTAAGTAACATTTATCTACCAGCACGCTAGGTAGACTAAGATTGTTTTTCTTAGTGACTCTCAGTGTCCTACGTGTCTTAGTGGTAATTTTTCATGCAAGTTAGTTAAAAATTTCTGTAATCATAGTTTTTTTTTACCACTAAGACACTAAGAGCACTTAGGGACACTAAGATTGTTTTTCTTAGTGACTCTCAGTGTCCTACGTGTCTTAGTGGTTGTTTTTCATGCAAGTTCGTTAAAAATTTCTGTAATCATAGTTTTTTTTTACCACTTAGATCTAAGTACATGACAAAAAACTAAAAATACCGATATTGTCCTGAGAATTAGCATTTAACAGTATTACTGCGATATACTCTAAGCCATATTTAACAAAACTCTTTGCTCGATAACCATGATTTAGTAATCTGATTTTTTTG
>JBBRGJ010000144.1:0-8400 GCA_038240835.1 Bacteroidales bacterium
AAAGACTTCAAATTAGCCTACCTTGCTAAAGAATTGCTTATTGCATTTGAAATTTCCAGAAAACATGCATTCGCTCCTTCTTGATTTTTTGAATACTTTTGCATCAAGGCAAAAGTATTAATCAAAAAGAAAATTTTTCGAAGTGATGTTGTTTTCCGTATTAAAAAAATCTGAAAAACTGTTTATTCTCACTCTCAAAAGGTCGGTAAATTTTCTCACCGTCATCAATCCTTTATTCCCATTTTTTGGGGATAAAGCCTCAGAATGACTGAATTATAACCTTGGATAGGTTTTGAAAAAAAGCGAGATTCCTCACTTCGTTCGGAATGACATAACTGTCAATGTTGTATAGAATTTAGAGGGGATTAATTAGACATTATGGTCTAAAAGTACCACCAATGTAATTAGCCAAAAAATTGATTATTAGCCCAATTCTACTTTTTAGTCTTTGATTTCATTTGAGTCCTTACCAATGGTGCAAATGTATTTTCGCCAAGCACTGAGGAATAAACAACCCCACCGTAATCAACAAAAACAAGATCATTTTGGAAGAAAACACCGAGAAAATTTGGAAAAGCATTGGGTCCATCCATAAACTGCAAACTGGTGTTAAAGCTATTAAAATTTGGAAGTCCAGCGTATTGAAGAGGGTCGTCATATTGAAGATTTATCAACAGTGGATAAGGATCACGTGATGTCCATACGTATACATTTTTATCTTCGTTTCCGTTGAAACGATAACCACGGAGAAAAAGAGTAGCCGTATGGTCGTAAGGCCAATATGTGAGGGAGACTATATCGCTAGAATTAATCGGGAAATTTCCATTTAACAAATTGTTGCCAAGTGATACAGCAATGTGATCTCCGGTAGAATCTACTTTAATAATTTTTCTATTAGCATCGGTAAAATTACCCGCTGTAACGCTAGTATTGAGGTTTTTATACAAATACTTTACTTTCCCTTCTGTAAAATCGCTATTGGTTAAATTTGCGGTAAACTTAAATCCAACGGGATCCGCATTAGAGGTAATTCTTAATTCTATCTGACTAGAGGGAGCATCCTTCGGTGCAATTTTCCCCCGAATATCAAGTTCGTTTTGATACAAATTTAAAGTCCAAACACCATTGTATTCAGCAACTAGATCCATATCTGAGTATTTTAAATCTTCTTCATCTTTTTTGCAGGAGGTAATTGAAAAAAGAGTAATAAATAAAATTAATGCGGAGATTTTTGTTAATTGTTTCATCTGATTATATTTGGTTGCAAATTTCTTGTATCCTATTAGTTGCAAAAGGACTCTAATTCTGAAATTTATAATTGCAAAAAGATATGTTAAAGATGCTTTGTGTTAATTCTTTATTTTCCCCACATAAAGCAAATCGGAATCTTCATTGATTAACTTCCAATAGTACAACCCTTTGGGAAGATTTGGAATTTTAATTCCTTGTGATTTTGAGGTTGCTTTTTTTGAAATTTCACCTTTATTATCCAAAATTTCTACGGTCAATGTTTTTTTCCCAGGATTGATCCATTTGAGAGAATCGTTGGCTGAATATTGAACAACTCCTTTTGTAACAATTTGAATATCATCACCTCGGTATGCTGTTTTATAGTTATCGTACAATTTTTCGAGCTGCTTGTTGGGTTCCAAACTGGCCATGTTTTTACCTTCGATGCGATTCGTTTTAATTTCGGATGTTGTGTCAGATTCAATCAAGGAATTATCTATTGATCTGGCAACGGAGTCGGTGGTGACAAGTAAATTTTGGTTTAAATGGTTGTTCCCGTTTGGTTGTGTTAATTTAAAGATTGTGAAAATCAGAATTGCGGCAGCAGAGGAAACAGAAACAATATAAATCCATCTTTTTAGACGAAGGGTTTTGGGTTTAGCTGCTTCCATTTTAAAATCTTGTGCTATGTCTGCTACCATCAATACTTCAGATGCACACTCATCACACTCCGACAGGTGGAGACGGATGGTTTCTGGCAAATGATCATAACGATTCTCATTTATTGCATCTGCAACCATGGCAACTTCTTCTTCCGTAAAATGAATGTGTTGGTTCATGCTTTTGTCAATATTTCAGTTCTAGATTTGTTCTCTTTGTTTATCCTTGTGCTCTGAAAATATGGATTTGTCATTTCCATCATAATTTTCAAACTCTCTTTGCAGTGGTTTGAGTCGTTGTAGATATTCATTCTTTTCAGGATCATTTCAATTTGTTTGTTCAACCACATTCTTACGGCATCGCCTTTTACCTCTTTCTCTTCCACAATATTTATAATTTCTGCCATTCGTTGATACCGTTCGGACTGGGTTAAACTTTCGTCCTGATTAAAAAGAGAATTTACTTTCGGAAAATTCTGTTTAGCGTAGTTTTTAATCTCATTTTCCTCAATGGGGATGATGAAAAAGTATTTTAAGAAAAGGAGAATTTTGGTTCGTTCACCGTTAAAAAACAACATCACTCGATGAAGTCTTTTTATCTCACTTTTAATAATCGTTTGCATTTCACCATTCATAATCATCGATGATTTTTGGTTTGCAACCAGCTCTACCTCAATATCCGAAACCGAATACCAATGCCGACTTTCGCTACGAATTACTTCGCAACACATTCTGTTGATAATGGCAATATAATAGGTTTTGATAGAAGATTTGTTTTGGAAACTCGCATTAATTTTTTCTTGTTGATTTAATATTTTTTCTAAAATTGCCATTTCCACATCCTCTTTTTCTCGTTTGGGAATGCATGATTTAGAAACGTACCTCATCACTACGTTCGAAACCAACTCCATAATTGTGGATGTAGAGATAGTTGCAGTAATATAGTTGCGAGAATCGACCATTTTTGAAAAATATTTGAACAAAAATAAGATTTTTTTAGGTTTAAAGCAATTATTTGGCCAATTAAGTGAGATCTTAATGGTTTTTGTTTTTGCAGTTTTACCCTTATTTCTTACATTTGTAGTCTAGTCTTAGGATTTAAAAATTAATTATCACGCAATATTGATGAAAAGATCACACCTATACACCCTCCTATTTTTAGGTATTTCCCTGTTATTGATAAGCAAAGTAAATGCTCAATATGGTCCACTTTATTCGAGTTTGCGGGGCTATGATAGTATTTCAAATTGGCGAGATGCAAACAGTGCATATAACCAAAAGGATGTGCCTCGAGCAATTCAAATTCTCGATTCTGTGGAAACAATTTATGCCGCTCAAAAGAATTTCCGAAAGTGTTATTTGATTGAAAATGAAAAAGGAGCCATGTTCTACAACACTAGAGATTATGCAAAATCACGGACTATTTTTGAAAAAAATTTGGAGCAAATGATTTCCAGTGGTGATACCTTGCATTACGAGTTTGCCATGACGCTTCGCTTTTTGGGATACCTAACCACTGGCAAAACCACAACCGGTAAAAATAAAATTTATTACATAGAACGCCAACTTGCATTGCTCAATAAAATGAATGACGATTCGCCGATGATGGTGGATTGTATGGGTGATATGGGTTTAAGCTTGAGAGGAATTGATAAAGACAATGGCCTTGACTATTTGCTAAAAGCTAAAAAAATGGCTCAAAAACAAAAGATGAAAATTGCAATTTTGGTGCTCGACAACACAATTACCAATCGTTTTGCAGGGGAACAGCCTTTTTTGGAACTTCAGGTACAAGAGTGTTTATACGAAACTGCCGAACGTAAGATTTATCGCGATTCTGTGGCTCTGGTGATGGTCGCGTACCATGTAGGGACCAAATCTAAAGAAATTAAAGAGTACGAAAAAGCAATCACTTATTTAGATCTTGCCGATTCGCTGATGAAAGCCACCAACAATCCGCATAAAAAATTGATTACAAAATTGCCCATCGAAAAACTGGAATGTTACAGTGCTATGGGAAACAAAGAGCAATTTGTAAAAGCTGTCCAACACGCCATTCAGGTGTTTTATCAGACTACGTTGGATGTTAAAGTCTCCGAAACGGGTTTGTATTCATCCATTGGGAATAATTATCTTCCATTTGATGCGGACAGCTCACTTTTCTACCTGAATAAAGCGTATCAGATATTAACCCTAAACGGAACGCTGAATCCCGATTCTATGGATCAGGATCAGGCGGAACTTTTGGCAAAAATCTACAATGGTCAGGCCAATGCGTTACTTGAAAAAGGAAATTCAGAAAAAGCAATCGTTCCAATTTTGGAATCCATCAAAATATTCACCGGCGTTGACGATCAGAACAACCCAAATTTCACCTGCAACGAGCAAGATGATTATGCATTGATAGAAACTTATCTTATTGCAAGTGACGTATTTACACACTATTTAAAACATCACGCCGACGAAAAAATGCTCCAAATGGGCCTCAAAACATTCTATTGCTGTGATACCATTATGCGAAGATTGGCCATCAATATTTCCGACCAAGATGCAATTTTGAATTTTGCCAAAGAGTATAAAGGGATGACGGAAAACCTACTCGATATCCCAACGATTACAAGTAAAAATCCAGAAATTGCATTTCACTTCGTCTCAAAATCAAAGGGATACCAGTTGATGGCAGATATTAATAGACATGTATTTTCGGAAAAATTCTCGAAGGAAGATACACTTTGGAACGCAAAAAACGAAATTACAGAAACCCTCCGTTTAACCCAAGAAGAGAAAAAAAGAGCGACAAAAATAGATCAAACAGAGCTTTTGGACAGTCTTGCCAACATAGAAAAGGATTTGTTGGTGGATTTAATTGTAGTAAATTATAGAATCATCCAAAATCAAAAAAACCTCGACAACTATTTTGAGGATGATAACGTGTTGAAAATAGCTCAAAATATGGTGGACGACTCTTCGATGTTGGTGGATATTTACCAAACTCAGAAAAAAGCCTATCTATTTTGTCTCAACAAATCGGGATTGACCTGCGTTGAAATACAAAACTCCGAGAAATTGGACATTTTGGCAACTCAATTTTATAAAGAGGTGAAAACTGGGGGTGATTTTGAAAATACAGCTAAAGCTCTTTCAAATATGCTATTAAACCCAATCTTGGACAAAATTACTGCTTCAAAAACGCTTACTATTATTCCCGACAATGTTTTATATCAAATACCTTTTGAGCTCCTTACCAATCCAAAAACTGGAAAAATATTGCTTTATTCTCACGCCATCAGTTATCACTACTCTACATCGCTTTGGATAAAATCGCAAGGCAAAAAAGCGTCTACAACAAATACTTTACTGGCCATAGCCCCAGTTTTTGAGAATGCAAAATCCGGAACATTGGCCGAAAACTTCAGAGGAAAATATTTAGAAGATCCGTATTTGCAAAAAATGACCCGCGAAAACATCACTCCTCTCCCATTCACACTATTGGAAATTAACGATTTGAGCAAACTGTTTTCTTCAAAAGGAATTTCAAATACCAAGTTGACGAATAATTTAGCCACCAAAGAGAGTTTTTTCGACCAAGCCAAAAATTACTCCATTTTGCACATTGCCACCCACGGATATGTCTCTAAAACTACTCCTTCAAATTCTGGTTTTTTTCTTTATTCGAATAACAATGGCATCGATTTGCTTAACGTGGGAGAACTGTTTAACCTCAACACAACAGCCGATTTGGTAGTATTGAGTGCCTGCAACTCGGGCGTGGGTCCCATATACGAAGGCGAAGGCGTAATGGCATTGCCTCGTGGATTTATTTACGCTGGAGTTCCAAATGTAATGGCTTCGCTGTGGAAAGTACACGATGCAAAAACCAAAGAGTTGATGCTCTTTTTTTACACCCATTTACTCAACGGAAACACTTACTCCCAAGCACTGCAAAAAGCAAAACTAGATTGCATTCAAAAAGGATTTTTGCCATTGGATTGGGCGGGATTTGTGCTTATTGGGCGATAAAAGATGCCAATTTGTGCTAAGTCGGAGACTTCACAAAAGCTTAAAAAAAATCGCATATTTACGATATGTGTACTATTTTTTGTATTTTTGGTACAAATTAGAAAAACATGGGACAAGATGCACCATATCGGATTTTGGATAAACTTCCTCCGCAAAGGGAAAAAATAGAAACCGTTAAAATATTAAGAGAAACCGTTAAAGCAACTGCTGCTTTAGCCGAATTGAAAGGAATTGCAAACACAATTCCCAACCAATCAATGCTGGTAAATGCAATTGTATTGCAAGAAGCAAAAGGAAGTTCTGAAATAGAAAACATTATCACAACTCAGGATGAACTATATAAAGCACTCACAATTAATGTATTAAATATATCACCCGAAACAAAAGAGGTTGTAAATTACAGAAAAGCAATTTTTCGTGGATTTGACATTATTAAAAATCAAGGTTTCTTACGAGTAAATGATATCATTGAGATTCAACAAGAATTAATTGGAAACAATGCTGGAATTCGCAGTATGCCAGGCACCGTTTTGAAAAATGATACTACTGGTGAAATTGTTTACACCCCACCTCAAGATAATAGTGAAATATTGGATTTGTTGTCAAATTTTATTGAGTATTTTAATAAAGACAAAAGTGAAATTTCTCCATTAATAAATCTTGCAGTGCTTCACCATCAATTTGAAAGCATCCACCCATTTTATGATGGAAATGGAAGAACAGGAAGAATTTTGAATATTTTATATCTAATTTTAAATGATTTAATTGATCTTCCAATTTTATATCTCAGTTCATATATCATCGAAAACAAGCCTGATTATTATCTCTTATTAAACCAGACTAATAGATTAGGTGAATGGGAAGAATGGATTTTATTTATGTTAAAAGCCGTGGGAACAACCTCAATTCAAACGATTGAAAAGATTATCACTATTCGAAATTTACTCGAAAAAACAATTGAGAACGTTCAGATTAACGCTCCAAAAATATATAAGAAAGAGTTGGTAGAACTGATATTTGAACAACCCTATTCAAAAATCGAATTTGTAGTCAATCAATTAAAAGTGGAGAGAAAAGCGGCTTCACGGTATTTAAAAGAACTTGAAAAAATAGGGGTGTTAGAATCTCAAAAAACAGGAAGAGAAACTTTGTATATCAATACGAAATTGATAGAAGTATTGAAAAAATAATGCACTGATCTGTGCAAAATTTGATTGGGCGGGATTTGTGCTGATTGGAAGATAAATAACTTGGAAGTAAAAATAAAAAAAATGTAATTTCGTTTCTATAATTATGTATATTTGCGGAAAAATAGAAATATAATGAATTATTTTGAATTTAGAGAACATTTTTTGCGACTTGGGGTAGTTAGTACAAACCAAGTGTATGCGGTAGAGGATACTTTTGACAAAAACAACTTTGGTCGTTGGGTAAACAAAGGATATCTAATCCGTTTGAAACAAGGTTTTTATGCATTTTCTGAAAGCTTAGAAATACCGCATTTCGGATTTTATATTGCGAATAAAATATATAAACCTTCATATATAAGCCTACATTCTGCGCTTTCATTTTACGGAATGATTCCCGAAACTGTGATTCAAATTAATAGCGTAAGCACACTTAAAACGAGTAGTTTTAAAAATTCGGTGGGTATGTTTAATTTTCAAACCGTTAAAAATGATTTGATGTTTGGTTTTGGTCTTAAGAAAATCAATCCTACGTTCTCTTTTTTAATGGCCACTCCCGAAAAAGCGATATTAGATCTGTTATACTTGAATCCTTATTATAAAACAGAAAAAGATCTACTGGAATTGCGTTTGGATGAAGATTTTATGCAAAATGATTTTAACATAAACGAGTGTAAAAGTTATTTAGAAAAGATTAAAAGTGTAACACTAACTCGAAAAGCAAACTTACTATTTAACGTTTTTGAATTATGATCCAATTAGAACAAATTCTGTCTTTTTATCCCCCAATTTTAAAAGAGAATATTTTACTTCGAAAATATATTTTTAAAGAATATATTCAATTGATGATTTTGGATTTTTTGTCTAACACAAAGTATATTAGTAATTTGACGTTTATCGGTGGGACAAACTTACGATTAGTGAAAGGAATTGACCGATTCTCAGAGGATTTAGACTTTGATATCAAAAACCTGTCTAAAAATGATTTTTTTGAAATGACAAATAGTGTATTGCTGTTTTTGGAACGTTCAGGAATAAAGGTTGAGCCAAAAGATAAAGAAAATCAGAAACTTATCGCTTTTCGCAGAAATTTACATTTTCCAGAATTATTATTCGATCTTGGATTGTCAGGTTATCGAGAAGAGCGGTTTTTGATAAAAAATAATATGACTGTCCGTTTTGCAGTCTAAATAAAAATTCATATCTTTGAGGAAACTAAAAAGATATGAATTTAGCACTATATTTAGACAGGTATTCTGATGAGGCAAAATGTATTGAATCATTGAAGGAACTAAGGCTTAAAG
>JBBRGJ010000145.1:0-8381 GCA_038240835.1 Bacteroidales bacterium
AATTCTATCAACTATTTTTTTACCGACATCTTGTCCCTCTGGGACAAAACACTCACTGAACTAAATTAGATAGCCACTTACTTCGAAAATATCTAAACCCCGATTTCGCAAGAAAATAACCTCTGGGAGATACAATTAAAAGCGAAATCGAGGGTTAAGCCCAACTAAATTAGATATCTATTTTCCTTGAAAATATCTACTAATCAAGTTGGGCTAAATTAGGACGCTTGTCACCCGAAAAAGGGTGATAAACGCCCTTGCTGAATTGCTAATTGTATTTGAAAACTATTGCTTATGTGGGCTCGCTCGCTCCTTCAGATTCCCGAAAAAATCGTCCGCCAGTCAGCGGATCATTTTTTTTCGTGGATGCTCGAAAAAATACCAAATTGCAATCAATTATTAAAAACTCATCAAGAAATGCAATTTGTTTTTTTTCGGCACCCACGCGCAGAGGATTGAGCTATTTTTGAAGATTTAGGGCTACGCAGTGATGGCTTCGCGGTTTTTTTTACTCAGAAGGTTTTTTTATTTCCTAAATCAAAAATTAAGGTTAGTCAAACCTTGAAGAAAAGACTAATCCTAGGTTTCACGCCGAGACTTTGTCAAAAATCCATAATCGTTTACCTGTGAGGTAGTTATGCAAATCTGTCATTGGTAGTTAATCGAAGTATTAAAGAAAGAGCATTTTTGGAAGAGCTTTTCACAGTCCTTCCCTTCGAGTTCGCCACGGCGAATCAGGGCAGGGTGGCTCTAGAAGACTTTGAGATAGTAAAAATAGGATCAACTGAATTAAGTTCCAAAGAAGAATCGCTGATGAGTTTATAGCAATCCTAAGTCGAGCATGGCTTCTTGAGACATCATCTCGGTGGTCCAAGGTGGATCGAAGGTTATTTCGACGTATACACTTTTGATTTCGCGGATTGCCATCATTTCATCTCTTACGGTTGCGGGCAAAGTATCGGCAACGGGACAGTTTGGTGCTGTGAGTGTCATTACAATGTGTACGTTGTTCTCTTCGTCTTGGTTGATTTCGTATATAAACCCTAATTCCCAAATATTTATTGGAATTTCTGGATCAAAAATATATTTCAAGCGTGCAATTATCTCTTTTTGGATGGGCGTTGGGTTTTCTATGGTAATCATCTATTAGGTGTTTTTTAATTTATAAACCATTGCATACATTTTCATCTGTTTAATCATCGACACAAGTCCATTGGAGCGTGTAGGTGAAAGATGTTCTTTAAGACCAATTTCGTTGATGTAATCGAGCGGAGCATCGATAATCTCTTGCGGAACTTGTTGCGACAGAACTCGGATAAGCAGATTTACAATTCCTTTGGTAATGATGGCATCGCTATCGGCAGAAAAAACCACTTTTCCGTCTACATATTCAGCATATAACCAAACTCTCGACTGGCATCCACTAATTAGATATTGGTCTGTTTTATATTTATCATCAATCATTGGCAGCGATTTGCCCAATTCGATGATATAATTGTAACGATCCATCCAATCGTCGAAAAGACTAAATTCGTTGATAATCTGTTGTTCGGCTTCTATAATAGTCATAATTTAAAGTTGTTTTAGTGTAAATTTGCCCCAATTATTTTCATAAACTCTTGGCGAGTATTGGATTGTTTTAAAAATGCGCCTGTAAAGTCGGAGGTCGTTGTAACCGAGTTTTGTTTTTGCACGCCCCTCATAGACATGCACATGTGTTGCGCTTCAATCACAACGGCGACTCCTAATGGATGCAGTGTGTTTTGAATACAATCTCGTATTTGAGTCGTGAGTCGTTCTTGCACTTGAAGTCTGCGAGCAAAAGCATCCACAATTCGAGGAATTTTGCTCAACCCCACAATATGTCCGTTGGGAATGTAGGCAACGTGAGCTTTTCCAAAAAATGGAACCATGTGGTGTTCGCACAAGGAGTATATTTCGATGTCTTTTACCACGACCATTTGTCGGTAATCTTCTTTAAACATAGCCGATTTTAAAATCTCTTCAGGATTTATGTCGTAGCCATGCGTAAAAAACTGCATCGCTTTGGCTACCCGTTTTGGAGTATCAAGAAGTCCTTCTCTGGTTGGATCCTCTCCTATTAATTTCAAGATTTCGGCGTATAACGGTTTCAACTTCTCGATGGTCTCCATGTTATAATTATCCAACCGTTGGTATCCATCCATATTATTTTCTTCCATCATATTATTTTCAATATCATCTACTGATAACTTTTTTCGTTCCATTTGTTCAGTTTTATTTCCCTTTATACTCTGCGGAGTTATTTTCGGTTTCATTTATTTTAACGCTATGTAATTTTGCCCCCAGGTTGGCAATTGGATTTTTTAGTTCATCAAAAATAGCGATGGCTAAGTTTTCGGTAGATGCCAATTTGTCTTTCATAAAATCCACTTCGAGGTTTATATTTTTATGATCCAACTTGTCGATAACCCGTTCTTTGATAATCTGGCTCAATGTTTTTAGATTGACCACAAACCCAGTATTTTCATCCACATCTCCTTCTACGGTAACAAAAAGTTCGTAGTTGTGACCATGCCAATTAGGATTAGAGCACTTTCCAAATATTTCCAAGTTTTTCTCGTCGGTATAATCACTACGAAAAAGTCGGTGGGCAGCATTAAATCGTTCTCTTCTGGTTATGAACATCGTTTTTTATTTAAACAACAATCTATGTTAGAAAATGTTTTAATCTTAAAGATAAGGATTTAATTTCTTCTCGTCACCAATGGTAGTTTTTGGACCATGTCCGGGGTAAACCACCGTTTTGTCGGGCAGTACCAATAGTTTCGTTTCGATACTTTCAATTAGAAGTTGATGATTTCCGGAAGGCAAATCAGACCTGCCAACACTATGTTGAAACAATACATCGCCCGTTACCACAATTCCGTCCTCTTTGGAGTAGAGACAAATGCTGCCATCTGCGTGACCGGGAGTGTAAAGCACTTGCAACGAAGTATTTCCAAAATAAATTTCATCCAAATCATTTAAATACATATCTGGAAGGAAATTTTTCACATTATCAAATCCGTAAGCCGCTGCATATTGCTCGGTTTGATTTAAAATTTCGATCGATTTTACGTGTGCTATCACGGGAATTGAGTAGTGCGCTTTTACGCTGGCAACGCCCACAATATGGTCGATGTGAGGGTGCGTAAGTACAATTGCGTAAGGCTTTAACTGGTTAGCGTCGATAAACCGAGTAAGTGTTAATAATTCCTCCGACGAATGGCAACCAGGATCAACAATTATGCAATCTTTGCTGGGAGTATAAAGCACGTATGTATTGACTTGAATAAAATTAAAGATAAAAACTGCGACTTGAATCATAATAAATAATGTATTTTTGCAAACAAATGAAGTACAAAATTGGAAATAAAAAACGAATAATCAAAATTTGTATTAATTTAGCTTTCAATAAAGCATCCTAATATGATAATAACTAGAGCTAAAAAGGTTTTATTCTTACTTCCCTTCATCCTCACAATATGGAGTTTAACGGGTCATGCTCAGTTCTACAATGGGTCTAATCTTACTTTTGGACAAAACAGGGTTCAATATCAAAAGCTAAATTGGTTTTTTTATCGCAACAATCGGTGTGATGTTTACTTTTATCCCAAAGGGAAACAGATGGCTCAGTACGTATTAAAATATGGCAATCAGGAGATTGAGCGTTTTGAGCAAGATTTTGGTTCGGGGTTGAGTGAAAAAATCCAATTTATTGTGTACGCTAATTTTTCAGATTTTAAAGAATCAAACATTGGACTAATCAACGACAACCTTTACAATACTGGAGGAAATACGGTGATTGCCGAAAACAAGGTTTTCTTATATTTCAACGATGGATATCGCGATTTAGACAAACAGATACGAGCAGGAGTTGCCTCCATTTATATCAGCGAGTTGATGCAGGGAGTCTCTTTGTACCAGAAGATGAAATCCAGTGCGATGTTAACCTTGCCCGATTGGGTTGTTAAAGGATTGGTCTCTTATTACTCCGAGAAGTCGAGTGTAGAGATGGACAATAAAATTAGAGATTTGGTGGTAAATGGCAAATATTCGAAACTAAACTTACTGACTAACACCGAGGTAGAAGTTGCCGGAAACGCAATATGGAGCTATTATGCGCAAAAATATGGAAGAAATTCAATTCCCGTTACTGTAAACTTAATTCGTTCGTCGCGTTCGATAGAGAGAGGTTTTACCTATGCCATTGGGTTGGGATTTAAAGATTTTTTTGCTCAGAGTATAACCTATTACAACAATAAATATGTAACCGACAACATCCGCTCAATGCCCGATTCTGCTTTTGTGATGAAATACAAAAAGGAAACTCAATATTCGGAGCAAAAGGTTTCTCCCGATGGACAGTCGGTGGCTTATGTCTCCAATATTCGAGGAAAATATAAGGTTTGGATTAAAAACGCATCACAAAAGAGAGCCGTTCGAATATTTAAAAGAAACCACAAAATTGATGAGAACCCAGATTACACAATTCCTCTTTTAGCTTGGAATCCTTTGGGAAGTGCGCTCACCATGGTTGTAGAAGAGAAAGGCAAAATGTTTTTTTACAATTACTCCGTTGAAGATAAAAAACTGAGTCGTTTTGAGATATACAACATCACCAAAATAAATACATTTACCTACGCTCACGATGGAAAAAATATTGTGTTTTCGGGTGTGAAAAACGGGTCTTCTGATATTTTTGTTTACAACCTAACCTCTCGAAGTTATTCGCAAATTACCGAGGACCGATTTGATGACACCGACCCAGTGTTTATCAATGAATCGTCACAGATCATGTTCAGTTCCAATCGTGTAAACGACACCATTGGGGCTAAGCAGGCTTATACAAGGGCAAATTTAACGGGAGCAGTCAAGTTGTATATTTACGATTTTAAGAACAAAAGTAATGTATTACGGAAAGTGACTTTTGGAAATTACCTCAACGAAACCAAACCCGTAGAACTTAAAAAGAATAATTTCTTGTTTTTGAGCGATAAAAATGGAATAAACAACGCTTATTATGGCCGATTTGACAGCACCTTAAGTCACATTGACACCACGGTTCACTATCGGTTTTATTCCAAAATAAGTCCACTGACCGATTTCCGAACATCCATTTTGAATCACAGTTACAACAAAGAGAACTCTATATATAACAGTACATTGTGGGACAAGGGAGTTCAACGGTTTTACTTTCAGGAAGTTTCAAGTCTTCCCAGCAATTACGGCGCAAAAATAAGTGATGGTGCTACTATTAAGGAGCAAAAAATGGGTTCGGACTCAATCTCTTCAGATTCATTGCCAAACAAATCGAAATCAAAAGAGAAGAAAAAAGTTGGAAGGAGATTAGTCTCTGTCAAAATGAGCGAAGCTTACATAGACTGTCCGGGTGCTGTGTTTGGCAGTGGGAATCAAAGTTTTATACAATTTGGCGATACCAATATAAAAGAGATTTCCATTGGCGAGGAGTTAAAACCCGACAACGTAGAGCAAAATGCGTATACACAATATTCTATAAGTCAAATAATTTCACAGATAGATTTTAGCTTTATGAACACCTCCTACCAACAGTTTACGGGTGGAGGTTCTCCTATTTACTTAAATCCTGGATTGAATGCTTTGTTTATGGTGGGCACTCAGGATTTATTGGAAAATCATCGGTTGATTGGCGGAGTTCGGTTTACCTTAAATTTTGACAATACCGAGTTTATGCTCAGTTACGAAACGTTGGAAAAGAGATTAGATCGCCAGGTTGTGTTTCACCGCCAGCAACTCAAACAGTTTAATGAATACTACGGAGTAAAACAGGTTTCTAACTCCATGTATTATATCTTAAAATGGCCTTTTAGCAGAGTCAGCGCCATTCGAGGCACCGCAATTGGACGTGCAGATAAGCAAGTATTTTTATCGATGGAAAGCAGCTCGTTAAAAGAACCCAATCAGTTTGGATTTTGGGGCGGACTAAAAGGAGAATGGATTTATGACAACAGTCGGCAACTGGCGCCAAACATTTATGAAGGAACACGGGCAAAAGTGTTTGCGGAGTATTATCAATCCGTTGATCAAACCAACAAAAATCTGTTTGTATTTGGAGGAGATGCGCGGCATTATTTAAAGATATATCGCAATTTTATTTGGGCAAACCGAATTGCAGCAAGCACTTCTGTGGGTAAAAACAAATTAGTATACTACATGGGCGGCGTTGACAATTGGTTGTTTGCCAAATTCAATCAAAATATAAATGTAGACAGAGAGCAAAACTATAGTTTCCAAACATTGGCAACCAACATGCGAGGATTTACTCAAAACATTAGAAATGGGAACTCTTTTGCTGTCATAAATAGTGAGTTGAGAATTCCTTTGGTAAAGTTTGTCACGAGCAAAACCTTTAACTCTGATTTTTTCAACAATTTCCAAGTCAATCTTTTTGGCGACATAGGCACAGCTTGGACAGGCATTTCGCCCTATTCGGAGAACAACTCATTGTACACACAAATAATTCAAAGTGGACCAATCGTAGTCACCCTAAGAAAACAAGTAGAACCCATTGTTGGAGGATATGGTTTTGGGGTAAGGTCAAAAATATTTGGATATTTTATCAGAGCAGATTGGGCTTGGGGCGTGGAGAACTACAAAGTTCAACCTAGAGTATTTTATCTCTCCTTAAACCTCGATTTTTAATTATCTGAAACAATGAAAATGAACATTCAAACCTTACTATTATTAATCATCATCGGATTTTTAGCAGGCTCATTTAGCGGGATGGTAGGCATTGGAGGTGGTGTAATTATCATTCCCATGTTAGTCTATTTCTTGGGATTTACCCAACACGAAGCCCAGGGAACCAGTCTGGCTGTAATGCTCCCTCCCATTGGACTTATGGCGGCTTATCAGTATTATAAATCGGGACATGTAAACCTAACCTACGCCATGATTATAGCAGGAGCATTCTTTGTGGGCGGTTATTTAGGAGCCAAATATGCGGTAAGAGTTCCACAAGAGATTCTGAAAAAAATATTTGGCATTTTTCTTTTACTCCTTGCACTTAAAACAATCTTTGGGAAATAATGGCAAAAAAAATATATACCGACCAAATTAGCGATGTCCGATTTGTTAAATTTATTCAAAAGCATCATGTACTAACACTTGCAACAGTATTAGACAATCAGCCATGGTGTAGTGCTTGCTTTTATGCATACGAAAAAAAAACGGGAAGTTTTGTTTTCACATCCGACGAAAACACCCGTCATATTAATGAATTATTATTAAACAGTAAAGTGGCTGCAAATATTTATTTTGAGACCAAGGTAATCGGGATCATTCAGGGACTACAAATTTCGGGCACAGTAGAACTGATTGACGACCATTCATCTAAGGATTTGAGGGCCTCGTACCTAAAAAAATTCCCCTTCGCAGTTCTTTCAACTACCTCATTATGGGCGCTTTACCCTAAAAAGCTGAAACTCACAGACAATACACTAGGATTTGGAACAAAATTGATTTGGGAAAAAGAATTATAAACAATTGACCTCTTTGAAGGTCACGATATTAACCTTCAATTGTTGATTATTAATTATACCTATCATACATTTCATATAAAAAGAAATTGTAAATTCGCAATTACAAAAAACCAATCGACTTGGTTTTTTAAAATACTAACAATCAGCTACATATAACTACAAGCAAAAAGGCGCGAATACTTATGCACTGTCATTCAAGGAGTTAATTAATAAATAAAAAACGTACAAATTATGAATGGTTTACTTGATTTGTTTTCGGGTGTTGATATTGACACTCCTTCAGTGGCTAAAGAGAATGTATATTCTAACATCATTGAAAACAGAGTACGTCCTGAAATAAGTGCGTCTGATGATTTTATAAATAGTGAATACGAAGAAAAAGAGATGGAATTAATAGAAATTACAGAAAAAGAGGAATTAAAAGAGACAATGACAAATAATACGACAAACGATAAAGAGACTTTAAGATCATACAGCTCGAAGGAAATAACTGCAGCTTCAACCGAATATTTCAAAGGCGACGAGTTAGCTGCCAGTGTTTGGATGAATAAGTATGCCCTAAAAGACAGTCATGGCAACGTATACGAGCTTACTCCTAAGGATATGCATATTCGTTTGTCCAAAGAGTTTGCCCGAATAGAGAAGAATTATCCAAATTCAATATCTGAAGAAGAAATTTTCAGTTTGTTAGATGGTTTTAAATACATTATTCCGCAAGGCAGTCCGATGGCTGGTATTGGTAATGATTTTCAAATTGCATCACTATCCAACTGTTTTGTGATTGGCAACAACGGTTCTTCGGATTCCTACGGTGGAATTTTGAAAGTAGACGAAGAG
>JBBRGJ010000146.1:0-8366 GCA_038240835.1 Bacteroidales bacterium
CTTACAACGCAGTTGAGAAGTGGCATGAAATTAAACCTGAGATATTCAATCAAAACCCATTGCAGTTTAAGAATAAAGTCGTACTATTGCAAAGTAATAAAGCAGGTTTACACCAACAACCTTGTGAAACTTGACAGATAAGGACACAAAAGATTTTACTATTGGACGTTTCGATTTGATCATTATAGATGAAGCTCATCGCTCGATATTTGGAAAATATACCGCTATTTTTGATTATTTCGATTCGTTATTGGTCGGACTTACTGCCACTCCGCGCGCCGAAGTGGATAGAAGTACTTATGAAATGTTCGAAATGGAACAAGGTGTTCCCAATTTTGGGTACGAACTCGAAGAAGCCGTCGCCGATGGTTATTTAACTCCATACAAAGGCATTATCCGACATTCAAAACATATCAATGTGGGGATAAAATATGATGATTTGAGTAAAGACGAGCAAGAGCAATTTGAAAAAGTATGGGCGTATGAAATTGCACAAAATGCACTCAATGAAGCCAATTATAAACGAGATATTAGAGGCGATGAGATGTTTTCATACATCGCAGAGCAAATTGTAACGAGATTCAAGATTTTATATCCGCAATATGGTGAGAATTATTGTGTGCTGATTGATAATTATGTAACTTACGCCCATAACTTGATAGAACGATTTGAAGTTCGAGATAATGACCCTCAAATTGCTGTTTCGGTGGATATGTTGGATACTGGAATTGATGTTCCTGACATTCTTAATTTGGTGTTTTTCAAAATTATACGGTCAAAAATAAAATTCCTTCAAATGATTGGTCGTGGTACTCGTCTGTCGGAGGGAATCTTTGGCGATAATGACGATAAGAAAGAGTTTTATATTTTTGACTTTTGTGAGAATTTTGAGTTTTTTAATAAAAACCCAAATGGTGTTGATGCTAAACCTTCCCTATCGCTCACGGCTAAAATTTTCAACATCAAAGTCTCTTTGGCTTTTGAGTTACAATCGTTGAATTTTCAAGAAGATGATTTTGCTAGAACGTATCATTTACAAACTAAAAATGAACTTAGAGCTCTAATAGTCGATCTCAATACTCAACGAATAGATGTTCGGAGAAATCTAATGTTTGTGGATAAGTACAAATTGGAAAGTGTTTGGCAATATGTATCTAATTTAGATGTTCTTGAGTTGCAAAATAATATTTCACCACTTCTTACTCCAACATTGGAAGATGAAAATGCAAAACGGTTTGATCTGATGATGTTTTATATTGAGCTAACTTTATTAGATAGTGAGAAAAATGCAGACAAAACAAAACAACGGATAGTTACCGTTGCAGAAGTATTGCAAGATAAAACGACAATACCCCAGGTGAAAGAAAAAATTGAAATCATCAAAGTATTGCAAACAGAAAACTTTTGGGTAAACTTGTCATTGCCTAGTTTAGAACATGTAAGAACCGAGTTGAGAGATTTGATGAGATTTTTAGCAGGAGAAAAAAGACCAATTTTCCCAGTTAATATTGAAGATGAAATAGGCGATGGAGGTATTGCTCCATCCATTCCAATTGTTACTACTTATAATCGAAGAGTTTTTGATTACTTAGCTGAAAATATGAATACGAATGAATCAATTCGAAAGATTCTAAAAATTGAAAAGTTAGAGTATCAAGATATAGTAGAGCTTGAAAAAATATTATGGGAAGAGTTGGGAACAAAAGAGGATTATGATAAGTTTGTAAAAGAACGAATTCCTGTCTCAAATGTGGCTGTTTTTATTAGGTCAATCATAGGAGTTGATAGGAATTTGGCCGTTGAAAAATTTAGCCAATTTTTATCCGATAACACATTAAACTCTCAACAGCACGAATATTTAAAAACCATCATTAATTACGTATGCGAGAATGGCGACATCACTAGAGAAGTGATTGCAAACGACTCTCCATTTGATGGCTTTGATTGGGGAAAGGTATTTGGTGTCAATGTAAATGTTATTCCTATGTATGTAGATGTGTTGCATGGAGTTATCGTTGCGTAAAAAAGCAAGTTGCAACTACAAATTCCCCAACACCCAAAGTTCAACTATTTCGGATGAGCGCCAGCTTGAGGTTCTTTTGGTTTTGTCGGAGGCAGCTTTTGCTTGTTTTTGAAGGAATTTCTCTAACTTAAATCGTCCACCCTCGGCTATCTCTTTTTCGATGGGATGGCTTTTGGTAACGTTGGTGATTTGTGCTAAGTTTGAGAAAAGAAGAACGATTTTCCCATCGGGGAGCAGTCGCTTTTTAGCTTTGGCGAAAAATTCTGGAAATAGATTTTCGTTGTAATAAATGGCTTCGTCTATTCGGTTTAAGTCGTGAGATTGTGGCAACCAGGGCGGATTGAAAACAATTAATTCAGTGGGTTTTTCCCATTTCCCAAAGAGGTGACCAAAGTCTAACTCAATTTTTCGTGATAGTTTGGTATCGCCCATAAACTCAGTCATGCCAATGATTGCATTGGGATTTGTATCGGTGCCAAATACTTTTTGAAATCCATGTTGAACCATCAGGTAGGAGAGAATTCCGCTGCCCACACCCACGTCGATGGCGGATTTTTTTGGACCTTGGTAACGTTTTAGCCAATTATCGAAAAGTTCTAAATGGTCAAATCGAGTCGGAAAGTAGGTATTGTAATAGGGGTGGAGTTTGTTGCGAAGAACTGGAATAGAAATTCCATTCTGATACCATTGCCAAGCGCTATTCATCCCTTGTATTTGTGGAAAAGGGAGGAGGAAATCTTCTATTTCGGGGTAAAGTTTCTCGATCCACCCAATGGTTGGCGCTTTTTTAACCGCGAGTTTATGGTCCTTAATCTCGATGAGAATAAGATTTGATAATTTTTGAAATTCCGAACGATAATTGCGTTGTTCTTGAAAAGTATTATTGGGGAATTTCTTGCGCAGATACGATTGCAACTCTTGTAAAAGGGCTAATCCGTTGCTGTATAATTCGGTAATTAAAACGTGAGTTCCAGCTTCTAGTGATTTTATGGTAAGCGCAATATTCGACTCATGATCGAATAATAGGGTTGGTTTTCCAGATAAAATAGGTTCTGGTTTGTTTGCCTTTAAATCTGTAAACATCGATTTTCTTTTTTTTACAAAGGTAATGAAACTTTTTTTAGCTTTTTGGGAGAACTCTTGTAATCTGATTCTGTCTGGGATTTTGGAAACTGGAGTTTATCCCACAAGGCCAGAGGTCAAGGTGTTACACAAAAACTAAAACTCCGAAGTGAATTGGTTGTTTTTATCCTTTAGAAAGTACTTGCAAGTTTAGATTTTGTCACAAAATTTGCAAAAAAAAAGCAAATTTAGCGCCAAAATCAGTCTTGTATTTTGTTCTTAGCCCTTAGCTTCGCTAAAGGTTAAGAACGTTCAGCCCACTTCGGGGCTGTAATACCATCCAACCAAATATAATGCAGCCAATCCAATCCAATCCAATCCAATCCAACCAATCCAGTCCAATCCAACCAGTCCAATCCAACCAATCCAATACTTTTTTTAGCTTTTTTGGCGAAGTCTTGTCCCGATAGCTATCGGGATTTTGCATACTGGAGTTTATCACGCAAGGCGTGACGTCAAGGCAAAAGTATGAATCAAAAAGAGTTTCTTCGAAGTAAAATGGTTTTCTATATTTGTTTTCCCACTTTATTCCTATATTAATCTAAATATTCAATTCAAATAAAGAAAATAATGTCATAATGTCATTGCTCTGCGCTAATCCGCCAAATTGACAGTGTGTTTGTTTGTGTAATTTCAAGTCAAAAGCCTATTAAGTAGTTGATTCTTATGTGTTTATGTTTTGATGTTTGTTTAAATCAAAATATTGGTACTTAATTTGAAAACACGTATTTAGAAAAATATAAATAACATGAAAGAAAGTTTCAATACAATAATCCACAGCGGTCAACCAGTATTGGTTGATTTTTTTGCAGAGTGGTGCGGACCGTGTAAAACGCAAGCACCTATATTAAAAGAAGTTTCCGCAGAAATGGAAGGTAAAGCAAGGATTTTAAAAATAGATGTGGATAAAAATCAGGCCATCGCGGCTCAGTTTCAAGTGCAAAGCGTGCCAACATTGATTCTTTTTAAAAATGGGAATCCTGTTTGGCGACAATCCGGAGTGGGTCAAAAGCGGCAACTGATAGATCTTATCAATCAGCATCTATAATCTGATTCAGATTTAAATTGCAATTTTATAGTTAGTTTCAAATTAAAATGTACTTTTCTCAATATTAATGACTTACCTTTGATTGATCTTTAAATAAAAATGTGTAATCATAAAAAAAACATACCATGCAATTCGATAAATTTACAATAAAATCGCAAGAAGCCATAGAGCGAGCTCAACAATTGGCTTTAGAAATGGAGCATCAATCCGTAGAGTGTGGCCATATTCTTAAGGGCATTATGGAGGTTGATGAAAATGTACTTCCATTTTTATTTAAGAAATTGAGCATCAATGAGCAAGCTGTTTCTGCTGCTTTAGTAAGTATTTTCAAAAGTTACCCAAAAGTAATGGGAGGTCAGCAATATCTTAGTCGGACGGCCAATGAGGCGCTGATGCAGGCTCAGAATGCGATCAAAGATTTTCAAGACGAGTTTGTTTCTTTGGAGCATCTTGTGATTGGTTTGTTAAAAGTAAATGATCCAGTTTCAAACATGCTAAAGGATAGTGGATTGAATGAAAAAGATCTTCGAACTGCAATTTTGGAACTTCGAAAAGGTGGTCGGGTAACCAGTAATAGTGCTGAAGAAACCTATAATTCATTGTCTAAATATGCTGTAAACCTTATAGAAAGAGCCAAAAGTGGTAAGTTAGATCCTGTGATCGGGAGAGATACCGAGATTCGACGAGTTTTGCAGATTCTTTCCCGAAGAAGTAAAAATAATCCAATCCTTGTTGGAGAACCCGGTGTGGGCAAAACGGCTATTGCTGAGGGACTTGCTTTTAGAATTGTAAATGGCGATGTGCCTGACGATTTGCGTTCCAAAGTGATTTATTCGCTAGATATGGGCGCACTTATAGCTGGTGCAAAATACAAAGGTGAGTTTGAAGAGCGACTAAAAGCTGTGGTGAAAGAAGTAGCTGATTCGGATGGGAAAGTTATTTTATTTATTGATGAAATTCACACTTTGGTGGGTGCAGGTGGTGGCGAAGGAGCCATGGATGCCGCTAATATTCTGAAACCAGCACTTGCTCGTGGCGAACTTAGGGCAATTGGAGCGACTACATTAAATGAGTATCAGAAATATTTTGAGAAAGATAAAGCGCTCGAAAGAAGGTTTCAAAAAGTATTCGTGGACGAACCCAATGAAGAGGATGCGATTTCGATCTTGCGTGGAATTAAGGAGCGATACGAAAATTATCATAAAATAAGAATTAAAGACGAAGCCATTGTGGCCGCTGTGCAGCTGTCTATTCGTTATATTACCGACCGGTTTTTGCCAGACAAAGCCATCGATTTAATTGATGAAGCCGCTGCTCATCTTCGTTTAGAAATGAATTCTAAACCTGAAGAGATTGATATTTTAGATCGTAAAATACAGCAACTTGAAATTGAACGAGAAGCTTTTAAAAGAGAAAAAGACAAAGAACGAATCTCGCTCATCTCTGCACAACTGGCGGATTTGTCCGATGAACGTAACCAGCTGATGGCATTGTGGGTGGACGAAAAATCGGTGGTCGTAAATATTCAAACGATCAAACAAGCCATCGAAACGTTAAGATATCAGGCCGATAAAGCTGAAAGAGAAGGTGATTTGGGAAAAGTAGCAGAAATAAGATATGGTGCATTGCCTAGCAAAGAGGCTGAGTTGAAGGAGATAGTTGCTAAATTAAGTGATTATGAAAAAGATGGAAAACGTCTGGTTCGAGAAGAGATAATTACAGAAGATATTGCCGATGTGGTTTCCCGCTGGACGGGAGTTCCCGCCAATAAAATGCTGCAAACGGAAAAAGAAAAGTTGTTGCATATAGAAGAAGAACTTCACAAACGTGTTGTTGGACAAGATGAGGCTATTTCTGCAGTGGCTGCTGCTATTCGCAGAAGTCGTACGGGATTATCTGATGAAAATCGTCCCATTGGTTCATTCCTTTTTATGGGAACCACAGGTGTTGGAAAAACTGAGCTGGCAAAAGCGTTGGCAGAATATCTTTTCGACGACGAAAAACTGATGACTCGTATAGATATGAGCGAATATCAGGAACGACACGCTGTGTCCAGATTGGTGGGAGCGCCTCCGGGATATATAGGGTACGAAGAAGGTGGTCAACTGACCGAAGCTGTGCGTAGAAAACCTTATTCGGTGGTGCTTTTAGACGAAATAGAAAAAGCTCATCCCGATACATTCAATGTTTTATTACAAGTGCTAGAGGATGGTCGGTTAACTGACAATAAAGGTCGTGTGGCTAATTTTAAAAACACTATCATTGTTATGACCTCAAATTTGGGATCTGATTTGATTCGAGATAATTTTTCGGAAATCAATGAGAAAAATGCCGAAGTAATTATCGAAAAAACAAAACAGGAACTTTTTGATTTATTAAAAGTGACCATTCGACCTGAATTTTTGAACCGTATTGATGAAATAATTATGTTCCGTCCATTGTCTATCGCTGATTTAGTGGGAATTATTCGCATTCAACTTAATATATTGTTAGAGATATTGGCGAAACAAAATATTACATTTAATATTACCGATAAATGCCTTAATTATTTACAAGAGGAAGGATTTGATCCACAGTTTGGAGCTCGTCCATTGAAGCGATTAATTCAACGAAAAATTTTGAACGAACTTTCCATCGCAATATTAGAAGATAAAGTAGTTCCAAATTCCCACATCGTAATTGATGAGATCGACCACAAAATTATTTTCAGAAGTGCCGAAAATGAAATCGAAGAGAAAATATTTGAAGTATAACTGTGGTCTTAAAAGAGATTTAGATTCCTTACTCCGAAAGGAATGACATGATTGTTAATATTGTATAGAATTTAGAGGGGATTTAAAGAGGTGGCCTCACCAGCTCTTTAAATCCCCTCTAGGTTCTCCTAAAGACACCTCGCCAATGTCATTCCGAACGAAACGGAGTGAAGTGAGGAATCTCATTCTTTAGAATTATGTTTTCTCAGACAACTTTGTTTTTGGTATTTCTTTATGAAAAATCAATAAAATGAATTCGCCCAAATAGTACATATAATTTGAACTTGTTTTTTTACACAAATGTTTGTAGCGCAATTTTTTTATACCTTAAATCCGCAACCAATTATATAAATCGCATTTAATATGCTTAATTTATGAGATTTACATGGAGAATGAGTCTCACTTACTTTAGTGATTATGAAATTTATGGACATTGCTATCTCAGACCGACCTTGTCAAAAAAGCGTTAAGAAAAAGAGGTGATTTTACGGATGAAGCGAGGCGGGTGAGGTAAGGTAAATAGATCCAAGTCGGAATCATCCGTCATGTGAATTAAATTACCTCAGTGAATCTCTTGACTTGGCTCGCGCCGTAAAATTATCTCTTTTTTAGCTTTTTTGGCGAAGTCTTGAATTTTTTGTTTCTTTTTGTTTCAAGACAAAAAGAAAGGCAACAACAAAAAAAAATCTTCGGAGTAAATTGGTTTTTATTTTTTTAGCAAAATCTTGTTATAATGATTTTTTGCTTGCGGATTTAAGGAAAGAGTCAAATTTGGAAGTTACAAAAGTGTGGAATATTAGAGAAAACTTTAAAAAGATGTTTGGAATAAGTTATAATGACTCAGATGCTAAGTTACTATTAATCAATTGGGCAGAAGACGCATTTATGAACGGTATAAAAGAAGTAAACAAAGTAATTATGATGTTTTTAAGTCATCTGAATGGAGTTGCAAATGCTATGATAAGCTCATATAGCAATACAATGGCTGAAAAATTAAACGGGAAGATTCAAGAAGTAAAATTATGTAGTAGAGGTTATCGAACATTTAAAAGTTTCAGAAGTGCGATAATGTTTTTTCATGGAGGCTTAGATCTCTATCCACACAAATGGTAGTAGAACCAAAAAAATAAATAATTTTAAACCATATTTTTAGAACAGAACCTAAAAATAATGTATATTTGTTCTCTCAAAAAAAACAGACATGGGGATTATTCTTATGATTATTAAAAAGACAATTTTCAATTTGCTTAATTTCTCTTATAATTTCAGACTATTTATGATAGGAATAGGAGTTTTAGGGTTACTGTCGAGTTGTAGAAAAGAGAACGAAGAGACCTATTTTAAATCAGTCACCTTTGAAACCGTCGACACCACTTATGTGACTTATAGCAAAAGCATTAAGCCAATTTTTGACTCAAAA
>JBBRGJ010000147.1:0-8262 GCA_038240835.1 Bacteroidales bacterium
CGAGCAATTACAGCAGAACTTTTGTGAGGAACTGCAACTACACCTTTTTGGATTAGAACATCTGTTTCTCCTTTTTTTGGAGTAGAATTATAAGGTAATGGCGTAATTCCAGCATTCATGGAATCTAAAATCACACACCACTCTTCGGGATTTTGAATTAATTTGGAAAAGATAAATGAATGACTATCAGATGCATTGTGGATCACAATTACTTGTTTGAAGTTTGCTTTTCGAATTCCAAATCCCACTTCATTTTCAATTAAATTATCGATGGAATAGGCAATCCAAGGCTCATTTTGAGTGGGCGTAATTCCAACCCAATGATTTTTTATCCCCAAATCAATCACGGCTTCGCCTTTAGCCGAAATCCCTTGAATCATCACTACGTTATTTCCGGATTCACTGTATGCGCCTTGTAAAAAATCCCACTTTCCGGGAGTAGCTACAAGCTTGAAATTCAGCGAAATACCATCACCCCATCCGCCAATGTCAAACTTTGAAATTTGTCCTTGGTTAAAGGTGATTTCGCCCGCTCCATTTTTATCAAAATCTACAAAAAAGTCATTTTGCAATGGATTTAAACCACTCACTTCGTCGTGCACCTCTCCCACTAAATAAAGTCGGGTTTTGGCTGGACCGAAAATAAATCTTAGCGTTAAATTGGTCAACTTTTCATCCTTAAAATCACTAAAAACCGATGGAATTATCTGCGCAATTTCAGGGGAAGATGGGATAAATTTGAATGAATCAAAAATACTACTTTTATGATTAAATCGAAACGCAGGAATTGCACGACGCATTTGAATAAGGCCTTTGTAATAATCCACCATCTGACGGGCAATGGGCGCATATCGGTTGTTCAACCGACTCCAACGGATCATATTCGTAAAATCGTTGCTGGAGTATGAGTTTTCGTGAAAACTACACACTTCCTCTTCCTCGTTCACAAATTTGGAGGTAAACGCTCTATGCCGCTCACTATCGAATTCTGAGAGCGGTTTTGTGCGCAAAAATTCATCTCCGCCATGCAAAATAATTTTCCCCTGAGAGGTGAAAAGCATTGCAGAAGCCAATTTCATCAATCGAGCACGTTGTAAACCGCTGATGTCAAAACATTGAAGATTTATCTTATCCCAAAGGGTAAGTCCATCGTGAACGCTAAGAAAATTGAGACAATTTTGAGGTTCGTTGGCAAATGAATGATAAGGAGCCCTGAAATTACTATTATTGAAAGAGACCGCCCCAGGATTTACCCCTTTTAGTCCGCCCACAATAGCAGAAGCCACTTTGTCTATTTGAGAGAAATCACCATTTATGTAACCATTTTGATGAGAATTACCTGCAAAACTATCACGCGCCCCATCGTTGAAAAATCCCAAATTCAGAGACTCTTTTGGATAATTAATTTTGGTGGTGGCGGCATTTATCCCGTTAGATTTGGGAGAAATATCCAAATCGGAAAACACCCAAGCTTCGCCATGCAAAATCAGTTCGTCAACATCAGCCGGATTGTAAGCAATTCCAACCTCTTTGCGGATAAGCATCATGGTTTCATGATCCATAAACCCCATCAAATCAAATCTAAATCCGTCGACATGATACTCTTTTACAAAAAAAGTCAACGAATCGATGATTAACTTACGAACCATTTTACGGCGACTTTCCACCGTAAAACCAGCACCAGTGTGGATAGAAATAGAATAATCATTGTTCAACCGATAGTAGCAACCTGGCGCAATATTCTCAAAAACATCCGGTAAAAAAGTGTGATTATAAACCACATCCAAAATTACCCCAATTCCATGATTATGGAGTTTTTGCACAAGCTCTCTAAATTCAATGATGCGACCATAAGGATTATTAGCATCCTTAGAGAACCAACCTTCGAGGGCAAAATAGTGGTGAGGATCGTAGCCCCAATTATAGTTTTGAATCCGTGATTTTGAATCAGAAAAAGAGCGATCCAATTCGTTCACAGAATAAAAATTCATCACAGGAAGAAGTTGCAAGTGGGTAATTCCAAGACTTTTCAAATAATCAATTTTCTCGACGGCGCCCAAAAAAGTGCCTGCAATTTCCGATTTCACCATGTTTGGTTGAATCGTAAAATCTCGCACATGCGCTTCATAGGCGACCAAATCAGTATAATTCGCCATAAACTTACCGTTGGAATAGTTTTTTTGAAAACCCTCGGGCAACGCCTGCTGATCGTCCATATCCACGATGGCACTTTTGCCAATTTTATCGTCAGAATTTGGATTGAAAGAGGCCATCGAAAAACAATATGGATCTACACCCACCGTAGATTTGCCATAAGCAAATACTCGATACTGATAAAAAAGTCCGTTGAACGATTCCAACGAAGGCAAAATATCAGTAGATAATTCCACTGAAAAAACTCCACTTTTCCCCTTTTTCATCCACAACGCTTGTTCGGTGGGGATTGCCTGCTGTTGTTTATCAAAAATAAGAATTTCAACCATAGCAGCTGGGGGTGACCAAACTTTGAATTTAGCGCTATTTTTAGAAATTCTCACGCCAAAATCATTCACCTCATCGGCATTAAAATAAGTATCTAAAATTCCACCAATTTGTGGATATAAAGAAACATTTACCCACTCATTTTTGCATTTTAAAACATAATTTAAACCATCCTCCCAATTCGAAATATGAACCAGAATTTTATGTTCAACTTTTTCAAAAGATGGAAATTCCACAAATTTCATTTCAAATTGAGCAGGATTTCCTTTTGAATAATCCCACCTCAACAATTCAAAACTGTCACCCTCAAATTCATCCTCTTTGCAAAAAACTACCTCCACAACTCCTGGTTTGAGGAGAAAAGCGTATTTCAAAACATTGTTTTCGCAGTGGTACAATTCGTTCTGAAAAGCGTTCAAAAATGGATAGATAGGCTCGTTATTCATAAGAAGATTTATTGGCGAAAAAATGAAAAGAGGAAATCAATAAAGGCGTTGCCATGGTGACATAAAAAGCGGCCAGATATTCCGTGGGAAGAAGATTTGATCTCCTCAACAGAATACCCATCGAAATCATAAAACCCATCAATAGGTAACTTTTCCAGCTAAAAAAGGAGAAAAAGCAAGGAGATTTAGATTTAAGACCGATGATTCGGGCAATGTGTTTCTTGACAATTTTGGAAAATAAAAGAAAAAAGAATACGATTCCGAGGGTAATAGAAATTGAAAGTTTTAAAACCGCAAAATCAACATAAATCATGATGGAGAGACCTTTGTACATCAACATTCCGCCTGCAAATAACCACACCAAAGCGGCCACCAACATCAGATAGCGTTTGGGAACAGCAGGTTTAAATTTTTCGATGCAAGAACTCATATTTATTATTTATGTTGAAACACCATAGCCGTTCTGGAAGGAATATACAACCTCAACAAATCGATTCGACCCACTGTTTGCACTTGATAATCAACAGATTCATCAATTCTTCCAAAACCACCAAATTGAAGATTATCCGAATTTAATACAATTTTCCAATTCCCTTTTAACCCTTGGATTCCATAATTTTCGAAAGAAACGGTGGCGTTAAAATTAAACACAAAGAGCAAATCTCCTCTTTTGAAAATCAATATTTGATCCGGTTGGTTTCTCACCAGAGGATTGCAATCATTTTCTAAAATTCCGCTATTTTTAATCACATCCACCATTTTCTTATCAAAATTCAATAATTGGTGATATCGTAATTCAGGATTATCGGCCAGACTCCACTGGCGACGTGCGTAGTGATACGACCAATTATTTCCCAATCGAGGAAAATCAATCCACTCCGGATGACCAAATTCATTGCCCATAAAATTCAAATATCCACCTTGCGCACAAGCCAAAGTAATAAGTCGCAACATTTTATGCAGCGCTATCCCCCTATCAACCACTAAGTTAGACTGATCGGTGCGCATATTATAATACATTTCTGCATCTATTAGTCTAAAAATCACCGTTTTGTCGCCCACCAATGCTTGGTCGTGACTCTCCACATAGGAAATCACTTTTTCGTCGGCACGTTTGTTTGTCAGTTGATAAAAAATATCACCCACCGACCAATTTTCGTCGGGAATTTCTTTAATTGTTTTAATCCAAAAATCGGGAACGCCCATGGCCAATCTAAAATCAAAACCAACGCCGCCGTAGTCGATAGCCGAAGCCATGCCGGGATAACCGCTCATCTCTTCAGCGATGGTAATAGCATTTGGATTTACTTGGTGAATAAGCAAATTTGCTGCACGCAAGTAAGCGAGTGCATGAATATCAAGATTTTGATTGTAATAATCGGCATATCCCATAAAATCACGACCCAATCCATGGTCTAAATAGATCATGCTGGTAACTCCATCAAATCGAAAACCATCGAAGCAATATTCAGCCAACCAATATTTGCAATTTGAGAGCAAGAAATGAAGCACTTCGGGTTTTTCGTAATTAAAACAAAGCGAATCCCAAGCAGGATGTTGTCCACGCTCTCCACCATGAAAGAACTGATATTCAGTACCATCATATTTCCCAAGACCCTCCACTTCGTTTTTCACCGCATGAGAATGCACAATATCCATGATCACAGAAATTCCAAGTCCGTGCGCATCATCGATCAGTCTTTTCAGTTCATCGGGTGTTCCAAAGCGAGAAGTTGCGGCAAAAAAACTCGACACATGATAACCAAAAGAGCCATAATAAGGGTGCTCTTGAATGGCCATTAACTGAATAACATTGTATCCAAGATCCGCAATTCGAGGCAAAACCATGATCCTAAACTCATCATACGTGGCTACTTTTCCCTCTTCTGATGACATGCCAATGTGTGCTTCGTAAATGAGTGGATTTATTGGTTTTTGTGGAGTTTTATTTTTGAACACATACGGTTTGGAAGGCGCCCACACTTGTGCCGAAAACAGCAATGTATTGGCATCTTGAACCACGCGAGTAGCCCACGCCGGAATACGTTCCCCTTCGCCATCGGGCCAGGCAATAATCAGTTTATACAGATTCTCATGTTTTAAAGAAGCTGAGGGCAGAGAAAGTTCCCAATCGCCCGAACTATTTTTGGACAATTTATATTCATCCGATTTTTGCCAACCATTAAAATCACCCACCATCCATATTGCCGTTGCGTTAGGCGCCCATTCTCTAAGCACCCATTTATCAGTCGACCGATGCAATCCGTAGTACAGATATCCATTTACAGCCTCCGAAAGAAGGGTGGAATTTCCTTGTAAACGTTGTACAAGCGCATCACCGTATTTAATTACGTTTTGAATAAACGAAGCATACGGTTTCAAATAAGGATCATTCGCTACAATTGGCAATACTACACTCATACTAGTTAGTTTTATTTTCAAGGGATGAATTATTTATCAAAAATAGTCTAAAAAAAGGGAAAATCATGATAATATTTTTAAAATGGGGTTAGAATGAGGAAATTGTTGGGAAAAGTTTTTGTAAGGACTTTTTGAAAGTCCTTACAAAAACGACAAAAGACAGAATTAATATTTTAACATCACCTTAAATCCACCAGAAAAATAACATAATATCAAGATTTTGTCAAAAAAATATAACATAATTTACTCCGAAGTTATTTCTTTTTTAGTGTCACTTTTGTCTTGATATCCCGCCTTGCGGGATAAACTCCAGCAACTGTTTTCAAGTCCCGTAGGCGATGCAGTGCGATGCGTTGAGCCAGTCGAAACGAGCCTGGTCGAATTGGACGTAATGTCGGTAAAAAAAAGATCTAAAATTATAAATAAGTGCCGTAGGCGATGCAGTGAGCCCTCCAGTGGAGGTTGAATTTGTCGAACTGTACGAAACCTAATAACTAAAAAAGGAAAACCACTTTACTTCGAAGAAGCTATTTTGTTTCATACTTTTTCTTGATAAAAAGTATGCAAAACTAGGACAAATTGAATAAATCTTATTATGCATCGAGCATTAAATCTTGAAAACGACGACAGGCCATACTAAACTCCAAATTATCTGTTGGAATAATTTGAAAAAAGTATTGGTATTAGGAGATTATTTCGGAAAAAAATTGTAGGTTTGTAAAAACTATAAAAGGATGCTCCTATTTTCAATGAATTTTTTAGAAATTAAACCGTTAGATATTATTGATATTTTACTGGTTTCTACTCTCTTATATCAACTTTATCGGTTGGTAAAGGGGACTTCTGCCATGAAAATCTTAATTGGAATAATTGCCGTCTTTTTTGTCTGGAAAATTGTCACCACGCTGCAAATGGAGCTTTTATCTGCACTTATTGGTCAGTTTATTAGCGTGGGTGTGATTGCCTTGATTGTGGTGTTTCAGCCCGAAATACGTAAATTTTTACTCCTTCTGGGCAATCCTAATTTTTACAAACGAAGAAAATTCTTTCTTGGTCATTATTTCAACGAAGATCATGGGGTGACAAATTTAGAAACTATTGTAGATGCTTGTCAGCGGATGGCCAACGAGAAAACGGGTGCGCTGATTGTCATTGCCAAAAAATCTGACATCGAAGAGTACGTCTCCACTGGCGAAATCATCGATTCACGAATCAGCCGCGAGCTTATTCAAAACATTTTTTTCAAAAACAGTCCGCTACACGATGGCGCCATGATTATTCAACACAACCGTATCAAAGCGGCTCGTTGCATTCTACCTGTCTCTTCCAACCCTCATCTACCTAGTGAATTAGGATTAAGACATCGGTCTGCTTTGGGACTCACCGAAAACTCAGACGCCATATCCATTGTAGTCAGCGAGCAAACAGGGCATATCTCTTTCTGCAAAGAGACCAAGCTCACCAAAAACATTCAACCCGCAAAATTGTTAGAGTTACTTATTAACGAATTTAATCAACCAAAAAAATAAACAAAAAACATGGATACAATTAAACAATACATTGACGAAAACAAAGAACGTTTTTTGTCTGAACTATTTGATTATTTAAGAATTCCCTCCATCAGTGCACTTTCCGAAAACAAGCAGGAGATGCAAAGAGCTGCCCGATTTTTACAAAAGGCTCTGTTAGAAGCAGGCGCAGACAAAGCCGAAGTAATGCCTACCGAAGGCAATCCCGTGGTGTATGCTGAAAAAATTATCGACAAATCACTTCCTACCGTTTTGGTGTATGGTCACTACGACGTAATGCCTGTGGAACCTCTTGATTTGTGGACCACAGAACCTTTTGAACCAGAAATTCGTGATGAAAAAATATATGCTCGTGGGGCAGACGACGATAAGGGACAAGCTTTTATGCACGTCAAAGCATTTGAATACATGATGCGCACCAACCAACTTCCTTGCAACGTGAAATTCATGATTGAAGGCGAAGAAGAGGTAGGTTCGGTAAACTTAGGAAAATTTTGCGAAGAGCACGTAGAGATGCTTCAAGCCGATGTAATTTTAGTTTCCGACACTGGCATGATTGCTCAAGATATTCCTTCAATCACCGTTGGACTTAGAGGATTAGCTTATTTAGAAATAGAACTTACGGGCCCAAATCGCGATTTACACTCCGGGATTTTTGGTGGCGCAGTTGCCAATCCAGCAAATATATTAGCAAAATTAATTGCTTCGTTGCACGACGAAAACAACAAAATCAACATTCCTGGATTCTACGATGACGTCATTGAAATCAGCATGGAAGAGCGTGCAGCAATGGCGAAAGCACCGTTTAATTTAGACAACTACAAAAAAGCACTCGACTTAAACGAAGTTTGGGGCGAAGAGGGATACTCAACCATTGAGCGGACTGGAATTCGTCCAACACTCGACGTAAACGGAATTTGGTCGGGATACATTGGAGAAGGTGCAAAAACAGTACTTCCTTCGACAGCGTACGCAAAAATATCGATGCGATTAGTGCCAGCACAAGATTCTATCAAAATTTCGAAACTTTTTGAAGACCATTTAAATGCTATTGCACCAAAATACACCAAAATAAAAGTAACCAATTTACACGGTGGCGAAGCTTACGTATCCCCAATTGATACCATTGAGTACAAAGCAGCGCACATGGCGTATGAAAAAACATTCGGAAGAGCTCCAATTCCAACCAGAAGTGGTGGAAGTATTCCAATCATTGCACTTTTCGAAAAAATATTGGGCATAAAATCCATCTTGATGGGCTTCGGATTAGAGTCGGATGCAATCCATTCACCCAACGAAAACTATCCACTTTTCAACTTGTACAAAGGAATCGAAACCATTCCTTATTTCTATAAATATTATGCAGAATTGAAGAAATAAGTATT
>JBBRGJ010000148.1:0-8225 GCA_038240835.1 Bacteroidales bacterium
CAGAGAGAAAACAAAAGTTGAGGACGCAGAGCCGCGAAGCGGGTTGAATGAAGAATAAGAAGAAGAAGAAGTGATGAGTGCGCAAAGCGAATCTAAAGAAGAAGAAGAAGAAATAACCGCAGAGGTCGCAGAGAGAAAACAAAAGTTGAGGACGCAGAGCCGCGAAGCGGGTTGAATGAATAATAAGAAGAAGAAGAAGTGATGAGTGCGCAAAGCGAATCTAAAGAAGAAGAAGAAGAAGAAATAACCGCAGAGGTCGCAGAGAGAAAACAAAAGTTGAGGACGCAGAGCCGCGAAGCGGGTTGAATGAAGAAGGTGAAAGGTGAAGGGTGAAAGGTGCACTTCGATCACGCCAAGTCGTGACAGGCTAGGCTCAGTGACCAAAGGGTGAAAGGTGAAAGGTAAAAGGAAGAAGAAGCAAGAATACAGAAGAAAGAATTTTTAGTCTACCTAGCAAGCTGGTAGATAAATGCCCTTCGTGGCGAAAATAAAAATTAGTGCCTTGGTGCCTTAGTGGCAAAAAAAATCTTAGTGCCTTGGAGGCGAAAAAAAAAAAAAAAATAGTGCCTTAGTGCCTTAGTGGCAAGAATAATCAAGAATAGAGAAAACATGAATTGGAATCATTTATTATCTTCCCTCAGATATGGTCAGGAATCTCGAATTGGAGTGGATTTGGAGTTTGAGCGGACTCAGTTTCAGAAAGATTACGACCGAATTATATTTTCTTCTCCGTTTAGGAGGTTGCAGAATAAAACGCAAGTGTTCCCTTTGCCAGGAGGAATTTTTGTCCACAACAGACTTACGCACAGTTTAGAAGTATCTTCGGTGGGACGAACTTTGGGGACTATTCTCTCTAATAAACTCAAAACGATGGAGGAGTACAAAGACAATCTTTTTATCTCCGAAATTGGGAACATTATTGGGGCAGCTTGCTTGGCGCACGACTTAGGCAATCCAGCATTTGGTCACTCTGGAGAGAAAGCTATTTCGCAATACTTTATCGAAAACGAATCCATTTACAAACCGTTAATTTCCGAACAGCAGTGGGCAGATATTACCAGTTTTGAAGGCAATGCAAACTCCCTCAGAATTTTGACCCATGATTTTTATGGTCGTCCCGAAAGCCAGTTTGCCCTCACCTACTCTACCATTGCTGCTTTGATAAAATATCCATGTTCGTCGCTGGCGGCAGGTGATAAAACGAAGATTTACAAAAAGAAATATGGTTATTTTACAGCCGAAGAACCTGCATTCTTGAAGATTGTAGAACAACTTGGAATGCAAAAAATGGAAGAGAATCCGCTCTCCTATTACCGACATCCACTCTCTTTTTTGGTAGAAGCTGCCGATGATATTTGTTACAACATCATCGATATTGAAGATGCGCACCGGTTGAAAATTCTCAACTTACAAGATATCAAAGACTTATTACTCCCACTCTTGGGTGAAGAGAGCGAAAACACGCTTCTTCGAATGGAAAAACTATTGGACGACAACGACAAAGTATCACTCCTTCGAGCCAAAGTAATCAATATCCTCGTCCATAAATGCGCCGATGCTTTTTGGAACAACCATGAAGCAATCATGAACGGAACACTAAACTGTGATTTAAAAAGTTGTTTGGACACCACGACCAAAGAGCTCATTAATATTATTGAAAATCAATCGGTTAAGAAAATATACAACTATACCACGGTCATCGAAAAAGAGATCGCGGGTTACAAAATAATTGGGGGACTTTTGGAGGAGTTTATCCCTGCGATTTTAGGCACGGGAAAAAGCAAACATTACAACCAAAAATTAATTCAACTAATTCCCATTCAGTTTACGCCAACATCCAACGATGCCTATTCCAAAATCATGTCGATATTGGATTACATCTCGGGAATGACCGATTTATATGCCGTAGAACTATATCGAAAGATAAAAGGAATTGCATTTCCGGAATACAGTTAGGATTTACGGAGCAAAAAAATAAATCCAAAAAAAAATGATACCTTTGTCATCTACAAATAATTAACAATGAATTTCAGCGAATTTAACTTTCACGAAAAAATTTCAGAAGCCATTTCATACATGGGCTATAAAGAGGCAACACCTGTTCAAGAATTGTCTATCCCTGAAATAATGAAAGGCAAAGATATTATTGCATGTGCTCAAACGGGGACTGGCAAAACAGCAGCTTATCTGTTGCCTGTATTAGACAAAATGTCGATAACCGACGAGGCAATGGGCCTAAACACGCTAATTATCGTTCCTGTACGTGAACTTGCAAAGCAGATTGATCAACAAATAGAAGGATTTTCATACTTTCTGCCCATTAATTCTATTTCCATTTATGGCGGTGGTGATGGCATGGATTGGGAATATGAAAAAAAATCGTTGATGGGCGAAGCCAATATTGTGGTAGCAACTCCCGGACGGTTGATTGCCCATCTCAATTTAGGATATGTAAATTTTAGCAATATCAAACATGTCATTTTTGATGAAGCTGACAAAATGTTGGATATGGGTTTTTTCTTCGATATTCAAAAGATTGTCTCGTTTCTTCCAAAAGATCGTCAAACTATGATGTTTAGCGCTACCATGCCACCAAAAATAAGAACGCTAGCAAAACACATCATGAACCAACCCAAAGAGATTACCATCGGATTGGCCAAACCTGCGGAAGGTATCACCCAATCAGTGTATTACGCTTTTGAAACTCAGAAACCCGCATTGTTGAATTTAATCATTCAAGATCGTCCGCAATACGATAGCATTTTAATATTTACTTCCACCAAAAGCAAAGTCAACACCATTGTTCGCTCCATCCGCCAAGTAGAAAAAAGCATCGATGCTGTTTCATCAGATTTAGAACAAAATGCACGAGAAGATTCGTTGCGGAAATTCACCGCTCGTCAAACTCGTATTTTAGTCGCTACCGACGTTTTAAGTCGAGGAATCGATATCAAAGACATCAACTTAGTGATCAATTACGACTGTCCTCACGAAGCGGAATCGTACGTTCACCGCATTGGACGAACTGCCCGTGCATCCACCAAAGGCGAAGCCATTACACTGGTAGGAGAAAACGACGTTCGCAAGTTTAAATCCATCGAACGACTCATTGATGCGACCATTAACACCCTTGAAATTCCTCAATCCATCGGCGTAGGACCAAATCCTGATGAGTTAGAAAAAGCTTCTAAAAAAGGATTTTCTAAAGGTGGACCGAACAAAAACACAAAATTCAGAAAACCATTCCATAAATCTAAACCCAATGATAAGAAACCGCAGTAATTTTGTCGTTATACTCATTGCTTTTCTAATCTCAATCAACACTATTTCAGCTCAAAAGGAGACCAAGCTAACTTTGCTTACTTGCGGAGCGGGAACAGATTTGTATGCAGCATTTGGACACAGTGCCGTAAGAATAATCTCTCCTTCCGACACCATGGATATGATTTATAATTTTGGAATTTTTGATTTTAACGATCCCGATTTTTATCCAAAATTTTTGAACGGCATCATGCTTTATATGCTTGGCACTCAATATACCGATGATTTTATTATGGATTATAGCGAAGATAATCGGTGGGTGGTGGAGCAAACAATCAATCTGCCTGACTCTACTCAAATTGCGCTGGTGGAATGGTTGGTATTTACCCGAAAACCAGAAAACAGAAAATATTATTACGATTTTTTGCGCAACAACTGCTCGTCCAAACTTAGGGATATTGTGATGATTATGCAATACAACAACCTGAAATTCAGCAACCCACGTCTCAACAAAACTCACCGAGATTTGCTTGCAGAGTGCATGCGCGAAAACAAATGGGCAGGTTTTGGAATCAACGTATTATTGAGTTCCCTCATCGATGTAAAAGTAACGCCGTTTGAAGAGATGTTTTTGCCCGATTATTTGTCCAAACATGGCGAAAAAGTCACCATTGGCAGCACTCCAGTTTTAGGCAAACCCGTACATATTAATCAAGTGCCCATCACCTATCCTACTTGGCATTTCTCGTTTACCGACCCCGTGATGATCATGATTTATCTATTGATTATCACCCTGTTATATCGAAAAAACTGGTTACGAAACACCTTTTTCATCCTCGTGGCACTGGTGGGAGTTTTTCTAATTTATATGTGGTTTGGCACGCAGCAGACTTATGTAAAATACAATTACAACATCTTGTGGCTAAATCCCCTTTATTTGTTGTTGATTCCGATGATGGCTTTCAAAAAACAGTTCGCATCCTTTGGGTTGCTAATCGCCATTTTGCTCTGTCAAGTAATTGTACTTTTTGCATGGCTTTTTAAAATTCAAGGGTTTGATATTGCTTTTTTCCCGATGATTGTCATGTTGATGGTTTACAATGTGAGAGCATTGATTTTGATGAAACCCAGAACAATGTTTTTTAGAGAAGCTCAGGAAGAACTTGTATAGGGAATCTTTGAAACTGGATAGAAGTAGGAAGCGTCCTGATAACAAAACATTATAGCAAACTCAAAAATTTAATGCAATTTTGAAAACAAAAATCAATAATTATTCAGTACCAAAACTAAACTGCATTATGAAAAAGTTAGAACAAATAGAACCTTACAAAGAAAAGATGGATTCTTTGTTTGAAGAATTATATAAAGAATTCACGAAGACTGTTTTTATGAAAAGAAGTGAATTACCTTCATACGGTGGCATATATGTTTTCTACGAAAAAGAGAAACCAATATATGTTGGACGTGCAAACAATATTCGCAAAAGAGTCCAATGGCATACAAGGGCCAGTTCGGGGAGTGAAAGCGCGACTTTTGCCTTTAACCTTGCGAAAAATGAATATGGAGAGAAGTTGGGAATAACTCACAAGAGAAAAGAATTAATGGATATTGAAATTTTCAAAGAAATTTTCACAAAGCACAAATTGAATTTAACAAACCTAGAATTCAAATGTATCTGCGTGGAAAATGATATTTTGCAAACAATGTTTGAACCATATCTCGCTTATAAATTAAAGACATATCCTATAAACAACATATTTGAAAATCATTAATAAAAGACAAAGATTTGATTAAAACCCACCTAGGGTTTAATTTTTATAATCTTTTTTGCAAAAAAAATTAGTGAAGAAATCTGATGACTTGTAGTCCTCCTATCACTTGCAAATATTAGAGCTTTCGTTTAATATAAAATCCCACGAAAAGAAAAGACTTTTCGTGGGATTTTATTATGTGTAGTTCTAAACACTATTGTCCAATAAATAATGAGATTCCTCACTTCACTATGTTTCGTTCGGAATCTCATTCTGTCGGTGGAACAACCACGATTTCTAAAAATTATTTGACAAACAACTCTACCCTCCGGTTTTTCATTCTATTCTCTATATTTGTATTTGGAGCGATAGGTTGAAGATAATACTTTGTTTGGGTTGTTATCTGTTTTGCTGGAGCACCGTATTTCATCAACAAATTTTTGACTTTTTGAGCTCTCTTTAACCCAATTTTAATGTTTGCTTTCTTTGATCCTTCATTGGAGGTATGTCCAACAACAAGAATTTTCATTTTTGGATTATGTTTGAGCAACTGGGCCAATTCTTTCAATTTATCAACTTGCACTTCAATTGGAGCTTTCGAATCAAATGTGTAATTAATTTTGATCTCATGGATGATTTTATTTGCTTCGTCTATCGGCAATCCTTTTTCTAAAATTACATTAGAAATTTCAGGCTCTTTGGGAGTTTCAACTACGATCGCAGGGACAACTTCTTCGATTACAGGCTTCTCAACTACAACCTCATCAACTACAGGCTCTTCAACCTTAACAACCACAGGTTCCGTTTTGGCAACTATCTCAGGATTTACTATTACTGTTTTGGCTTTTGAAGGAATATGCAGATTAATTCCAATTTTAATTCCAGCCGAAAACAAATTCGCTTTATCCACTTGATCTGAAGACAAAACGCCATTATACGTTCCTCCTTGCTGATAAACAAAATTACTCGTTGGTTTAATTAAATTGTTTAATCCGTAATTCCCATAAATTCCTAAATACAAATCCATGTTTTTTGACAAATTGTGCAAATAACCGGCATCAAAATAAATAGCGTAGGATGTATTCGCCGTAAATTTTGAAGCAGCGATTGAATTCAGCGTATAGAAATCATGTTGTGGCATATCACTCAATTCCACATTCCATTGTTGATAGTATCCTTTGGTGTCAATTTCGCCAGCAGTACTTTTAAAACTAGTTTTTACTGGAATCGAAATTTTTGCACCCAAGCTAAACATCATCCCTGATTTGTCGTTAAACTTCGTTTGATAGCTAAATCCAATAGGTATATCTAACGAACCCATGTTTTGGGTTTCTTGCCAATCGGTGTAATAAATACGATAATTATACGCATCGCCGTCGGCATCAACTGCCGCGTTCGAGGTCATATAATTTAAAGTAGCCACCGATTTAAAAGTTTGAACGCCTAATCCAATTCCAAAACCCAAATGGGAATTGAAAAAATAGTTCCAACCCAAATTTCCTGTAAATCCTAAACTGTTTTTAACCGTTCCGTTTGCGAGTTTATAATCAATATTATGCATACCTCCGCCTGCATTTATATAAAAGTAGTTGCCTTTTTCCTGAGCTTGAGCCACTCCACAAAGGATTAGCATCAAGCTTATTACTATATATTTTTTCATGTTTATTCGTTTATTTAATTATGACTACTTTGTATGAAAGTGTTTTACCATCTAATGTTTTAATCACTCCATGGTACTCGCCGTTCGCTGATAAATTAATTCTATTTTGAAATCCAACATAGCTTGAGGTATAAACAACTTCTCCATTTATGTTGTATAAAATCATGACAGCACCTTTTAAATCAATGTTGCTTAAATTATCAATTTCAACCATAAAATTTTGAGAAGAAGCTACTGGATTTGGAAAAACATTGACTAATGGTTGTTGACTTAAAGCGACGATTAGGGTTTTTTCGCACGAATTAAGGGTTTCTCCAGAAGTTGTAACTACGGTAAGTGAATATGCACCATTTAAACCATTTGGATCATTGTAAAACTGATTGGTTGCACCAGGAATTAAAACACCGTTTTTATACCATTGGAACGACACAAATCTATTATCTACGTTGTTGCACAAAACTACATCTGTAAATTTAGGAATGATATAATCCGACGAAAGGTTTATGATGAAATTAATTGGATAAATTTGACTTTCAACGCCATACATATTACGGAATATAACCTCAGCTTGATAATTTCCATCAAGAACACCAGCTGGAGCCATAAATTGGATGATATCAGAAATGTTTGCCGATGGTAAAGCCGTAAAGCTAACATTTACGAAACCTGCATTTAATGCTGCTTGGTTGAACATAATTTGATATTCAACTGGACTTCCTGTGAGAATTGTATAATTTACATCTACCATGTCTCCTTGGCAACCCGAATTTGTAGTCAACACAAGCGTTGGTGGATCTGTCGAGTAAATTGTGGTTCCGTTAATTTGATAACTTACAGGAGCGTTATAGTTTGAAGCAGCAGTTCCATTTATCGAATAAACTACGGTAATTGTTTTGGATACTCCTACTTGTGCATCGTCATAATTAGCTAAAACTGTAAAATTAACATTACCAATATCCGAAGTTTCAACGCCCGATAGCGTTCCATTATTCGTAACTACGGCAGTAGTGTTTCCATCGTACATTTTTATGGTTGTAACCATCTCTTTAAGCAACGTTTCATTTTGCTTGCGATCGGTAATATCTCTAACATTCGCAATTACTGCATTGATGGCTGGGTTATCTAAATAATTTTGAGCGACTACTTCAAACCAAACATAACCCTTTTCTTTATGTTTGTGTCGATATTGTATGGTGTCAGATTTTGTATTATTGGCAATAACCCTATCCCAATGTTGCGCAATCAACGCTTTGTCGTCGGGATGAATAACATCGAGGATGGAGCCTTTTAATTCTTCTACAGAATAGCCCGTTATATCTGTCACCACATCGCTAATATAAAACTGTTCCCCTTTTTCGTTGACTAAAATAATAATGTCGTTGGAGTTTTTCAGAAGTAAATGCAGAATTTCTTCGCTTTTTTTCATAATTATTTAGAGGATTAGTAATTTTAGTCATTCAAATTGCGCCACACACGAAGGCAACAACAATGCCACACGCAAGCGAAATAGAACTTTGACAAAAATACAAAAAAAAGAGATATTTTCAAAAACT
>JBBRGJ010000149.1:0-8146 GCA_038240835.1 Bacteroidales bacterium
ACTAAATTTCGAAATAATGCTATTTTTCTTATGAATTTAAGGTGAAAATTCAATTTGGTAAATTCACAAACAATATCTACTTTTGTCCTAGATTAAAACAATTCGATTTTTTAAAATTATCTTATATAACTCCAATGTATCAGTCACTTAAACAAGTTTTAAAAAAAAATACTTCCTAGATGTTTACTGTTCAAATTTGAACCATTTATTCGGTTTTTCCTATGGCAATTTTATCGGGGAAATCGCTTTCACTGTAATGTTTGCAACAAAGGAGTCCGTTCGTTTATAGCGATGAAAAATGGGGATAAACTATGTCCTAGATGTGGTAGTCTGTCAAGAAATAGACGAACTTGGGAAATGATTGCTCCTGATATTGTTTCAAAAGAGCTGACAGTCCTTGATTTTTCGCCTTCCAGAACGTTGTATCGGGTTATGAAAAGTAATTTAAAAGGTAACTATTACAGTTCGGACTTATCTGGAGACTTTATTTCTGATTATCAATTTGATATTACAAAAATTGACACCGAAGATAATCGATTTGATTTAGTGATTTGTTACCACATTCTCGAACACGTAATTGATGATTTGCAAGCCATGAGAGAATTGCATCGGGTGACTAAAAAAGGAGGAACATGCATCGTTCAAACTCCATTTAAAGAGGGCGAAGTCTACGAAAATATGAATATTACAAGTGAAGAGGATCGATTGATTCACTTCGGACAAATAGATCACGTCCGGATATACTCCGTGGAAGAACTTCGAAATAGGTTGACAAAATGCGGCTTTCAGGTGGAAGTGAAAGAATTTTCAGAATTAGAAAACAACAAATTCGGTTTTCACACCCAAGAAGTAATTTTAGTCTGCAAAGCGTAGTTGTTTTTACCGCAGAAGATAATGGGCACAAAGTAGAAAGCCTGGAAAGTGCCGAATTTTCTTAAAAATCTTCGATTTTTGTCAAAATTCGAGCATCCTCGGAAAACTACGAAATCAAAGATTTCTTGTTTTACGGGATCAAAAGCAAACAGCCATAGGAACAATGTTAACTGTATTTTAGCCACGCTTTGCGCTGTTAACTGTTAACTGTTAACTGATTTTGGTCGAGCTTTCGTAGATCCACGAATTTTGTCAAAATTCGGGACGTGCTGTTAACTGATCAATGTTTTTTGGTCGAGCTTCGCTCCGTTACCTCGTTACCCCGTCACCCCGTCACCTTTTCAAACCAGCTTTGCGCTGATAACTGTTAACTGTTGCCTTAAGAAGCATTTTCCTACTTTAGTCCCGCTTTGCGCTGATAACTGATAACTGTTAACTGTTACATTCTCAAATACTTTCCTGTTGTAGAGGTTTCGGATTGCACAATTTGTTCAGGAGTTCCTTCAAACACTAATTCTCCGCCTTTATCGCCGCCTTCGGGACCTAGATCGATGATCCAATCGGCACATTTGATGATTTCTGGATTGTGTTCAATGACTAGCACCGAATGTCCTTTTTCAATCAACATGTCAAATGCTTTGTAAAGTTTGTGGATATCATGGGTGTGAAGTCCTGTGGTTGGCTCATCAAATATAAATAGAGTGGGAGAGGTATTGCTTCCTTTTACTAAGAAACTCGCTAGTTTAAGTCGCTGTGCTTCGCCACCAGAGAGGGTGCTCGATGATTGTCCTAACTTTATATATCCCAATCCCACCTCTTCTAATGGAGTTAGTTTTTCGATGATTTTTTTAGTCTGATTATTTTGTTTGGCCTCATTTGTAAAAAACTCAATTGCTTCAACGATTGACATTTCTAAGACTTGGCTGATGTTTCGTTCATTAATTTTCACATCCAAGGTCTCTTCTTTGTATCGTTTGCCATTACACTCTTCGCAAATCATTTCCACATCAGCCATAAATTGCATTTCTATGTATACTTTTCCTTCGCCTTCGCACTCATCACATCTTCCGCCTGGTACATTGTAAGAAAAGAAGCCTGGTTTGTAACCTCTGTTTTTTGCTAACGGCTGATCGGCAAATAGTTGTCTTATGTCATCGAAAGCTTTAGAATAAGTAGCTGCATTGGATCTGGAAGAGCGACCAATTGGATTTTGATCGATCATTTCCACACTTGAAAGGTGAACTAAGTCGCCCGAAAGTTTATTAAAACGTTCCGGCTTATCGTTGCTTCCTTCGCCAATAGAACGCTTGAGGGCAGGATATAATATTTTTTTAATCAAGGTAGTTTTTCCCGAACCACTCACTCCAGTGACTACGCAAAAAACATCAAGTGGAATTTTCACATCTATGTTTTTCAAATTATTCGCTCTAGCGCCTTCAATAACGATTGAATTACACCAATTTCGTCGATGATTAGGGACTGGAATACTCAATCTTTTGGTCAGATATTTTGCTGTATAGCCATCATTTTTATCAATATCACTTCTCACTCCGGCAAAAACCACTTCTCCGCCAAATCGGCCAGAATCTGGACCAATATCGATGATATAATCGGCCGCTTTGATAATATCTTCGTCGTGTTCCACCACAATCACGGTATTTCCAATATCTCTAAGTCTTTTTAATACGCCAATCAATCGTTCAGTATCACGCGAATGAAGTCCAATACTTGGTTCATCTAAAATGTAAAGAGAGCCCACCAGACTGCTTCCCAGCGATGTAGCGAGATTAATTCGTTGAGATTCCCCTCCCGACAGAGAGTTTGTCAATCGATTGAGTGTAATGTATCCCAATCCTACATCCATTAAAAATTGTAAACGATTTCTAATTTCTTGCACGATTCGTTTGGCAATGGTCTGCTCAGCAACCGTTTCGAAGGTAAGTTGAGTGAAAAATTGCAAACAATCTTCCACAGGCATTAACACAATATCAGTGATGCTTTTATCACTTATTTTCACATACTGGCTGTCTTTTCGCAACCTAGTTCCTTGGCAATCAGGACAAACTGTTTTTCCTCTGAATCGTGAGATAAAAACTCTATTTTGAATTTTATAATTATGTTTTTCTAAATATTCAAAAAAAGCATTAATGCCTTTAAAATACTTGTTTCCTTTCCATAAAAGATCGTACTCTTTGGGTGTAAGATGTTCGATGGCTCGATGAATGGGGAAATCAAATTTAGCTGCATTTGTAATTAACATCTCTTTCCACTCACGAGTGCTATCAAATTTCCAGCAAGCAATTGCATCTTCGTAGACCGAAAGACTTTTATTTGGAAATACAAGTTCATCATCAATTCCAATAGTCTGTCCATAACCCTCGCATCGAGGACAGGCACCAAATGGATTATTAAAACTGAATAAGTTTGCGCTAGGTTCTTCAAACTGCATTCCATCTAATTCAAATCGATTGCTAAACTGATGATTATGTTCACTATTCTCCGTTTGAGTTTTCAAGAAACATACTCCATCGCCTTCAAAAAAAGCACTTTGGATAGAGTCGGACAATCGAGTGCGAATTTCATTTTCGTGTTTGATTTTCAGACGATCCACCAATACATAAAGGGAATCCAAGGTGTAGTTGTCCGAGTGAAGAATTGCTTCGCTGATGGGAACAATCACGTCATTATACATAATCCGGCTGTACCCTTGTTGCATTAAAATCGAAAATTGTTCTGCGATAGTCCGTTCCCCTTTTATTACAAATGGCGCAAAAATATGAACAGTGGAATCTTCGCTCATGTTCCATATAAAATCGGTAACCTCCGAAATAGAGTGTCTTTTGACTAAATCACCACTGATGGGAGAGTAGGTTTTACCCGCTCTAGAGAAGAGTAATTTCAGGTACTCATATATTTCGGTAGAAGTTCCCACCGTACTTCGTGGATTTTTGCTGATTGATTTCTGCTCAATGGCTATGGCAGGAGGAATACCTTCGATAGAAAAAACCTCAGGTTTTGCCATTCTGCCCATAAATTGACGGGCATAAGAGCTCAAACTTTCGACGTAACGGCGTTGACCCTCAGCAAATAAGGTGTCAAAAGCAAGCGACGATTTTCCTGACCCAGAAAGTCCTGTAATCACAACAAAATGATTTCTCGGGATTGAAACATCGATGTTTTTTAAATTATTGACCTTAGCTCCAGTAATTCGTATCCAATTTTTGTTGATATTTTTGTCGCTCATTTTCAGATAGTTGTGATTATTTTAAAGATTTAGTATGACAAAATTACTACAAAAACTTGACTTTTCGGTTTTCAGTTTGTATATTTGCCAGAATATTATTATTCAATCACAAATTAAAATCGCCTATAGAGTAAAAATTACGCTTTGTCAACCATCCAAAAAGGAGGCTATTATGAAAGCTATTTTACTCAGCGACAACGAGCTTATCGTTAATTTCGCAGCTGGTGATTCTAAATCATTAGAAATTTTAATTGACCGCTATCAAAAAAAGATATTTGGTTATATTTACATGATTGTAAACGATCGTGATGTTGCTGATGATGTATATCAAGATACATTTTTAAAAGTAATACACACCATTCGTTCGGGACAGTACAACGAAGAAGGAAAATTTATACAATGGGTAATGAGAATTGCTCATAATTTGAGCATCGATTACTTTAGAAAAGAGAGTAAAATGCCTGCGTATAGACCGAGTGATGAGTTTGATATTTTCAATCTAATTGGTGGAACAGAGCCTTCAAAAGAAGATCTGATGATTACCACTCAAATTCACGCCGATGTAAGAAGGGTAATTGAGTTCTTGCCAGATGATCAAAAAGAGGTAGTATATATGAGATTTTATCAAAACATGAGCTTTAAAGATATCGCTGAATCTTGCGACATAAGCATCAATACAGCCCTAGGTAGAATGAGGTATGCGCTGATAAATATCAGAAAAATCATCAACAAAAAAAATATTATTTTAACGTAAACAATATTTGATTTTTTCTCTCGTTTATTAGGTATTAAAACATTTTATTAATGCCTATGAACAAAAAATCTACACTTTTAAAATCACATCTTAATACCAAACAACCAATGCCAAGGCGACAAACTAATTTATTGATTATGAGCTACGCCAGTACATTGCAAGTGATTAAATCAAAACTTATTGGTAACTTCGATGTGTTTATGAACTAAGTCCCCCTTAGATTCATGTAAAAAGTCCCGAAAGGGACTTTTTTTTTTATTATTCTACATGTGTATGATTTTCATCGTCGTGTAGGTGATATAAGCTCATGTGTAAATATCCCAAAATATCGGCGACTGCCAATCCCCAGCGTTCTATAAACCAAGATCTGCAATTATGGACAGCCCATTGTTGCGCCGAAGCTTTATTGGTGGAAAACAGCAAAATGGTGTCTTTTAGGTCTTGATAAAGATCCGTTAATGCTTCGGCTACTTTGGGACCGTCTTCGGTGCAGTTACACTCGTGGTCATCGTCGCATTTTTTGGTAAATTTTTCCATTAAGTTTCCCAAAACTAATTCGTACTCTTCTTCGCCCACAAATCGCTCATCGGCACTGTTATCATCCAATGTCAACTCAGGCAACAGCGAAGATTTTAGGTAAATTAGTGGTAATATTTTCTGCAAATAGTTCATAATTGTGTGTTTATCCAACTCTTTGCATTCATCGATAAATCTCACATACTCATTGGCGACCGACAATAGTTCTAAAAAATGTTTCCCATGGGTTACATCGTAGTCTATTACATTATTATTCTCTTCAAATATTGGGTTAAATTCTTCGTTCATTGGTTATTTTATTGAGTCAATACTGATTTTAATTGTTTGTAGAGCTTTTAACAAGTCATCTTCGGGTATGTTTAACGGCGGTGCAATTCTCATGGATTTGCTACAGAATAGAAACCAATCGGTGATTACGCCATTTTTAATGCACGCATCGATTATCTTTTTATTCGTTTCAAAAGAGTCAAATTCTATCGCAACCAAAAGTCCAGCGGCGCGAACGGCACGCACCAGAGGAATCTCTATGAAAAAGTTGGAAATAATTTCTGATTTACGAGCTACAGTAGATATCAAATCATCGTTTACAATCACCTCGATGCACGCCAATGAGGCTGCTGCAGATACGGGATGTCCGCCAAAGGTGGTAATGTGACCAAGCACTGGTTGATCTGTGAAACTCATCATGATCTCTTTTGAAGAAATAAATGCACCAATTGGCATTCCACCACCCATTCCTTTTGCCAAGGTGATAATATCGGGTAAAAATTGCGCATATTCAAAGCCAAACATTTTGCCAGTACGTCCGAAACCTGTTTGCACTTCATCCGCAATAATCAATGTACCAGTCTCTTTACATCTGGTTTGCAGTGCTTTCCAGTATTCGGAATTGGCTGTATAAACACCAGCTTCCGCTTGAACCGGTTCTATTAAAATGGCTGCCGTTTTGGATGAAATAAACTGTAAATCATCAATATTTCCAAAGTTGATGGAGTGAAAATCGGGTAAAAGAGGGGCAAACCATCTTTTATACTCCTCGCTGCCCATGGCACTTAACGCTCCAAAAGTGCTGCCATGATACGCATTGTTGCAAGAGATTATCTGTGAACGACCGGTAAACTTTCGTGCTAATTTAATAGCGCCATCATTGGCTTCACTTCCTGAGTTTACAAAAAAAACATTCGATAAATGATCGGGGAGGAGCGAGGTGATTTTTTTAGCCAAATTAACTTGTGGAGATTGGATATATTCGCCATAAACCATCAAATGGAGATATTTATCCGTTTGTAAGCGAATAGCTTCCACCACTTTAGGGTGTCTGTGGCCAATATTGCTCACAGAAATTCCAGAGATTAAATCCACATACTTTTTACCGTGAATATCAATTAAGTTAATGCCCGAAGCTTCCACAATTTCAAGGGCTAATGGCTCCACAGATGTTTGGGCCACGTGACTAAAAAACAACTCTCTTTGTGTCAACATAGTTATGATTTAAAAAACATGAACTGCAATCCAAATACACTCTGGAGTGCTGCTTGTGTAAGTTACTTTGTGTTTTTGGTGAGCGGGAATAGAGAGGCAATCGCCAGTTTGTAATTCAAAAACCTCGTGGGTATCGAAAATCAAACGAGCATCTCCCTGAACAACTGTAACCCACTCAAAATGTGATTGTTCCAGCCAATCATCATCAGAAGCATGGCCAGAGGAGACAATCCGTTCAATTTTTACATTATTATAAGATAATAAATCTATGAAATGTTCCGATTTTAAGGCATTAAAGTCAACATCAGAAAGGTTAAAAATATTGTTATCCATATTATTTGGACTTAAAAGATCCCATCAATTGGTCCTAAACCCTCACGAATTACCTCAAATTCGGGTTCCACACAATTGATAATAGTAGAAGAGACCAATCCACCGTAACCGCCATCAATAATAATGTCCACCAACTCACCATATTGTTCGTAAATCAATTCAGGATCGGTGACAAATTCTAAAAAATCTTCGTTTAAATCTTTTACAGACTTAGATAGGATAGGACTTCCTAGTTCGGAAACAATCGCTTTGGTGATAGGGTTATCCGGAATGCGAATTCCTAAAGTGCGTTTTTTGTTGTCAAATATTTTTGGAACATTGTTGTTCGCTTCTACAATAAAAGTATAAGGACCAGGTAGGGTGCGTTTTAGTAATTTAAAAACAGTATTACTCAGTGGTTTAGCATAATCAGAAATATGACTTAAATCATTGAAGATAAAAGAGAAGTGGGTCTTTTTAGCATCAGATCTTGTAATTTCAGCCATTCTTTCAACAGCTTTATGATTGTGCATATCGCAACCAATGCCATAAATTGTATCGGTTGGATAGATAATAATACCACCGTTTTTTAAACAATTCACCACTTTGCTAATTTCGCGGGGGTTAGGATTTTCGGGATAAATCTTTAACAACATTGGCTTAGATATTAATAAAAAATGGGTAAGCTACTTACATCGCACCGCTCAACCATTTACCCTTGCTTCCTTCCGGATCTGGGGGAGTTCAACAGGAGCTGATCGTATAAGACTTACCCACTGCAAAATTACACTTTTTTCTCGAATAAAAAGCATATTCAAAAAAAATATCTGCCAAATTCAAGTAATTGATTGGATATCAGACCTGTTTTTTCTATTCCTATTAATATTTAGTTGAGACAAATGAGTCTATCGTAGTATATAACAAATAACTTTTTTCACAGTCAC
>JBBRGJ010000150.1:0-8131 GCA_038240835.1 Bacteroidales bacterium
TAGCAATCGGCTCCGTTCAACTCTGTTTTATTTGCCATTTTCGTTGCTGAAGTAAATAAATGTCGTTTAATTTTGGAAGTTAACTTATTTTAAATAACTTTGGGGCACGAAAACGGCGAATAAAACACTAAGATGTTATGCCTCATTCTATAAAAAAAACAGCAAAACAGATGATGAAAAAATAATATTTCAATTAAACAAAAACAAAATGAAAACAAAAACACGTTTATTCCTATTATTAGTATTTCTACTTTCTATTTTTTCAACTGAAGCAAAAATAAAAAATGATCTTCAGGAAATGAATTTAAACTCCAAAGTAAAAGCAATTACCGAATTTTCTTACAAAGCACAAGATAAATTTGGAGAAACTGTAAAAGGAGAGAAAAAAAGAGAAAGCTCTTATAACTTCGATTTCGTGATTATTTTCAATGAAAATGGTAATATCACAGAAAAAAACTCATACGAATCAGATGGTACATTAAATCAAAAAGAAAATTATAAATATAATGATAAAGGAAATATAATTGAATACAACTGGTATAATGCAGATGGTAGTCTCAAAATGAGATATCTATATGTTTACAATGAAAAAGGAGAAGTTGTTGCTAAAAATTGGTGCAACTCTGATGGTAGTCTAAATGCGAAATTTATATTAAAATATGATGATAAAGGAAATAATATTGAATATAGTTGGTATAATTCTGATGGTAATCTGTTTTTAAAATACATATCAAAATATGATATTAACGGAAATGAAATTGTTCAAGATGTATATAATTCATCTGGGATTTTAACTTCAAAAACCATTAATACATTTGATGAAAGAGGTAATAGAATAGAGAAGAATTATTTAGAGTTTGAAAATAACTGGAACTTTAATATATCAAAATCATATGACAATAATAACAACATTATTAGCGAAAGTCGAAACGAAAATAAAACCGTAAATTTTAATTATACCTACAAATATATTTATGATATTAATAATAATTGGATAAGTAAAGTAGATTATCAAAATGGTGTCCTTCCAGAATTTATTATTGAAAGAAATATTGAATACTACAAATAGTTTTCCTTTTTTTAAAAAATATATTCAAAACAGTCTACAAATTTAAGTAAAAAAACGTCAAGACGACATGGATTTAACTAAAAATAAAGAGGAATCTTTTTTGTATAAATATTTGCCTTTTAATCATTATTCATTACAACTAATAATTAATCATGAATTTTGGCTAAGTTCTCCTAATTTACTAAATGATCCTTTTGAAGGAGATTTCATCATTAGTAACTATAAAAAGTTACACAATGAAAAAACGATTGAATTATTACTAAACAAGTATGATAGAAATAATTTTTCAGATAATATATCTTATCAAAGAAATTATAAAGAAATGCTAGATAATGAAGATTTTTTTCTAAATCAATTACGCGAATATACAAGCAACTCACTTAAAATGGAGTTTGGCACAACATCATTTTCTCTCAACTGCAGTTCTTTGAAAATGTGGTCTCATTACGCAGATTCGCACAAAGGATTTATACTCATTTTTGATAGGAATATGATTGCTTTTAAAAATCAGCATCCTCATGCACAATTAATTGAAGTCGAATATGATTCATTAGCCCAAATTAATTTATCTTTCAATAATGATAAAATTATCATTTTAAATGATGAAAATATATTACGGAATAAACTTCCTGAATGGTCTGAAGAAAGAGAAGTCAGAATAATTAGAAAATTTACTTTCAACCCAGAATATCAAAGATTATTAGAATTCCCTATAGATAGTTTATTGGGTGTTATTTACGGGGAGCAGATGCCTCAGGAGCATACGAGAACAATTGATAGTTTATTAAAAAGAGATGGTAAATATTTAGAAACATATATTACGAAAAAAAATTCAGAAAGAAATCAATTAATATTCAAACCAATATAGAAAACTAACTACTTGACTGACGAGCCTATAACTCTTTTACGAAAAAGAACGAAGGCATAACATAGGTTAGCCGAGCCACCTGCCCGACAGCGTTCCGCAGTCAGACAGTGTGGCTCGTGGGCGGTGGCGGCTAGCCCTATCCGTTAGGGGCAAGCATAATAAAAAAAAGAAATACGAGAGAAGAATCGACTCTGAACTGAAAAAGATAAAACTATGACATTAAGCTGGAATGAAATAAAAGACAGAGCAGTAAACTTCTCAAAAGAATGGGCTGACACTTCAAACGAAGAAGCAGACGCAAAACCTTTTCTAGTTGAATTTTTTAGTGTGTTTGGAATAAGCAGAAAACGGGTTGCAACATTTGAACACAGAGTAAAAAAGCTTGACGAAAGAGACGGCTACATTGACTTACTTTGGAAAGGAAATATTCTGATTGAAATGAAAAGTCGAGGGAAAAATCTTGACAAAGCATATATACAAGCACGTGATTATACTTTCGGACTTAAGCAACACGAATTACCAAAATACATTCTTGTTTGCGACTTTGTGAACTTTCGACTTTATGACCTAGAAGAAGACAAAACAATTGAATTCAAACTCAACGACCTGATAAATAACGTTCAGCACTTTGGTTATTTGTTGGGCTATCAGAGAAAAGTATACAAAGAACAAGACCCAGCGAACATACAAGCAGCTGAATTAATGGGAAAACTACACGACCGATTGAAAGAAATTGGTTACGATGGTCACCCTCTCGAAGTTTATTTAGTAAGACTGCTTTTTTGTCTTTTTGCAGAAGACACCACTATTTTCAACAAGCAAATTTTCCAAGATTATATCTTACAACGTACCAACGATGATGGAAGTGATTTAGCTTCTAAATTGCAAGAACTTTTCCAAGTGCTAAACACACCAAACGAAAAGCGGTTTAAGAATATTGACGAACAACTCAATGAATTTCCTTACGTAAACGGAAAACTATTTGAAGAAAATCTCCCAACAGCAAGTTTTGATACTAAGATGCGTCAAGCATTATTAGATTGTTGCGTTATTGATTGGAGTAAAATCTCTCCCGCCATTTTTGGTTCAATGTTCCAAAGCGTTATGAATCCGCAAGAACGCAGAAATTTAGGAGCACATTACACGAGCGAAACTAATATATTAAAACTTATCAAACCGCTTTTTCTCGACGACCTTTGGAAAGAATTTGAAAGCATTAAATCCAACAAAAACAAACTCCCCGAATTTCATAAAAAACTAAGCACATTAAAGTTCCTCGACCCTGCTTGCGGTTGCGGAAATTTTCTCGTTATTACCTATCGTGAATTGCGTTTATTGGAATTAGAAATTCTGAGAAATATTTACAAAGACGGGCAACAAGTAATTGATATTTCTGATATTATCTGGCTCGATGTAGACATGATGAACGGAATCGAATATGAAGAATTCCCTACTCGAATTGCCGAAGTTGCCATGTGGCTTATCGACCACCAAATGAATATGCAAATTAGCAATGAGTTTGGACAATACTTTGCGCGTTTGCCTTTGAAGAAAGCTGCAAAAATTGTTCATGGAAACGCACTGCAGATTGATTGGAAAGATTTGATTAAGAATGAATCAATTAATATAACAGCCAATAATGCGGTTATTAGACTTTATGAGCCAACACCTGAATATACAACTGTAAATATAAAAACAGTAAACCTGACGATAATTGATGAACGAATAACGACCAATGAAAGTATTCAGATTAAAAATTCTTTTGACTACATATTAGGTAATCCACCCTTTTTAGGTAAATCAAATCAGAATACCGAACAAAAAGCTGATATGGAAAAGGTTTTTATAGGTTACAAAGGCACTGGTGTTCTTGATTATGTAACTGCTTGGTATTTGAAAGCTGCTCAACTTATACAGAATACAAAAACCAAAGTTGCTTTTGTTTCAACAAATTCAATTTCACAAGGCGAGCAAGTAGGAATACTTTGGAATATCCTTTTTAATCAATACAAAATCAAAATTCATTTTGCGCACCAAACTTTTAGTTGGAAAAACGAAGCTAAAGGTAATGCAGCCGTACATGTCGTAATTATTGGTTTTGCCAATTACGATACAAACAACAAATCAATTTTTGAATACGAGAACATCAAAGGAGAACCTCACGAAGTTAAAGCGAAAAACATAAATCCATATCTATTAGGAGGAAATGACAACTTTGTAGAGAAGAGAAGAATGCCAATTTGTAATGTTTCCGAAATGATTAAAGGTAGTATGCCTAATGATGGAGGGTATTATTTATTTACAAATCAAGAGAAAGTTGATTTTATCAATAATGAACCAAATTCCGCAAAATACTTTAGACAATTTATTGGTGGTTATGAATTTCTGAATAATGTTGAACGTTGGTGTTTGTGGTTAGCCGAAGCAAATCCATCTGAAATAAAGTTATTGCCACATGTTATGGAAAGAATTGAAAATGTAAAAAAGAATAGATTACAAAGCAATAGAGAAACAACACGCAAAGATGCTGTAACGCCAATGTTGTTTGGAGAAAATAGACATACAAATTTTGATTATCTTGCTTTACCCGAAGTATCTTCCGAAAATAGAAATTATATTCCTGTGGGTTATGTAGATAAAACAACTATTGCTAGTAATAAAATATATATGGTGCCGAATGCTTCATTATTTTCATTTGGTATTTTGAGTTCAAAAATGCATAATGCATGGATAAAGCAAATTTCTGGAAGAATGAAAAGTGATATTTCGTATTCAACTGGTATTGTTTATAACAATTATCCTTGGCCAGACAATCCAACTGAGAAACAAATTGAATCAGTAGAAGAAAAAGCCCAAAAAGTGTTGGATGCTAGAGCTGAATTTTCAGAAAGCTCACTAGCTGATTTATATAATCCCTTAACTATGCCTCCCACATTAGCAAAAGCTCACAATGAATTAGACAAAGCAGTTGATTTGGCTTATCGTCCACAGCCTTTTATAAGTGAAGCCAAACGAATGGAGTTTCTATTTGAATTGTATGAGAAATATACAGCAGACCTTTTTAGTAAAGAGAAAAAGAAGAAAAAATAACTGGCATTATTGCCAAGACTAAACGCACGCTGGCGCGGATTTGCAATCCGTGCCAATTCAAAGTGTTTAGGAATACCTGATTAGAACATCTATGTATGGCAGCACAGGTCGCAGACCTGCGCCAGCGTGAGACTTTTGAATATCAAGACGAATTTTGGCTTTGAGACAGAATATTATAAACAAACAAAAATCAAATTATGAGAAATTTTAGATTCTTCACACAAAAAGTTCTAGTTCTATGCTTATTATTGTTCGTTATTATTGAAATTATACAGAAACATAATCCTTTTGGATTATTGACTTTTATATGTTTAGTAGCGATTTTTCTTATTGAATCAACTTACTATATTTTTGAAAACACAAACAAAGAAATTCAAATCTTTAATACTGGGAATAAATCTCAACACAGAAAGAATTCAATTATTTTAATTTCATTGAGTTTGCTTGCAATATTTGCTCATTTCAACGAAGTTGGATTTACGTTATTGACAAATTTATCAATGAGTATATTCCTAATTTTAGGCTTACGAGGATTATTATTTACAAATCAGACTGTTGAATCAATAAGAGTATTTAAACAAGGAATTGAATATGGATTTTGGACTAGATTTATCAGTTGGGATAAATTACTAAAATATTCAACAGACTCTAATTCCGTAGAAATATATCTTGACAAGAAACAAATAAAACTGAATTTCGCGAATCCAAACGACTTGACAACTTTTGTTGATATTCTAACAACAAAAAATATATCACGAAACGCCTAACACCTAACATAGGTTAACCAAGCCATCTGCCCTACAGCGTTCCGCAGTCAGACAGTTCACTTGGTGGGCGGTGGCGGCTAGCCTTATCCGTTGGGTTCCATTCTAATAAAAAAAAGCTTTTACTCTAAGTAGAAACACATTAACGACAGAAACAAACCGCAAAAATACAAGTTTGCACGATAGAAATTTAGCAAGAATTATTTTGTTTTGTCAACTCTAAAAAAACCACTACATTTGAATTTAAATAAAAAAAAGAATTCAAACTTACAGACAATTAACACGACAACATCCATGACTATTGCAGAACTCAAAAAGCTTAGAGAAAGCGAAGACAAAGTAGAATTTAAAGAAGCAAAAAGAAATTATCCGTTTAATGGTGGTTCACATACATCACAGGATGAACGTCGAAAATGCTTTTTAGGATATATTGTTGCCATGGCGAACGAAGGTGGAGGCATGTTGGTATTGGGTATGGCTGACAAGCACCCTCATAAAATTGTAGGCTCTGATTTTGGAAAAGGCAAATTGGGAGAGCTTGCCGATACTGTATATTCTCATTTAGCTATTCGGATTAGATTGGACGAACTTTTTGAGAATGATTTACGAGTGTTAGTCGTTTATATTCCCTCTCGACCCATTGGCAAAACCTTAAAATTTGAAGGTGTTCCACTTATGCGAATTGGAGATAGTTTGCGAAATATGAGTGATGAAGAATTATTTTCTATCCTTTCAGAACAAGAACCTGATTTTTCGTCCAAAATATGCGAAGGATTGACTATTGCCGATTTAGATGAGAATGCGATTCTGAAAATGAAAGAAGCCTATTCGAAGAAACAAGATAATCCACAATTTTTATCTTTGTCTAACTCGCAAGCGTTATCTGATTTAAGTTTGATAAAAGCAAATCAACTGACTTATGCTGCATTAATTTTGGTTGGTAAAACAGAAGCCATCAATAAATATTTACCTCAGTCGGCAATCCATTTCGAATATCGCAACACTCTTTCACAGATAGTCTTTGATAGTCGGACAATTTTTGCTGGTCCTTATTATTTGATAATCGATGATTTGTGGGAAGCAATTAACCAGCGGAACGGAAAAATACCAGTTCAAGAAGGCCCTTATATTTTTGATATACCGTTTTTCAACAAAGAAGTTATTCGAGAAGCAATTAACAATACAGTAGCACATCGTGATTATCGCAAAACAAGTGAAGTGCTAATCAAACAATTTCCTTATCATCTTTACATCATTAATCCAGGTGGATTCCCCTTGGGCGTAACGCTTGATAATTTACTGACTGTGAGTAGTACTCCTCGAAATCGCTTGTTGGCAGATGTACTTGCAAAAACTGGTATCGTTGAAAGAAGCGGTCAGGGTGTGGATAAAGTTTATTATCAAACTATTTCGGAGGGAAAACCCGAACCAGATTATACATATTCTGACAATTTTCAAGTTGAACTAAGACTTTCAGCCGTTGTTGAAGAAAAAGCATTTGCGTTATTTATAAGGCATATACAAGAAAACAGAAAAGTGGATGAAAAACTTGGAGTTCAAGAAGTAATTACTTTAAACAGAATTAGAAAAGACATATACAAAAATTCCGTTGACGAAACTGTCATTAAAAAACTAATCAAAGAAAGATTGATTGAGCGAGTAGGAAAAACGAATTCACAAAAACTAATTCTGGGTAAAGAGTATTTTGTATTTACCGACAATACAGGAGAGTATTCGGCCATTAAACCAATTGATAACAATCAAGCACAAAGTTTAATCGTTCTTCACTTACAAGAATTTGGCAAAGCGAAAATGGCTGACTTCGAAGCTTTGTTGAACAGATTTATGAATAAAAACCAGATACGTTACATAATTGAGCAATTAGTTGAAAAAGCTGTATTAGACAGAGATGGACAATTCAAAGGAACAACCTATACATTAACAAAAAAGAAAGAATAATGAAGGTTTCAAATCCCCGTATTTTCCCCGTATTTTCTCAATTTTGAGACAAAATAATTTGAAATGATTGTATAATAATCACCTTTTCAGTAAGTTATGATATTTTGAAAGTCCCCATATATTCGTCACAAATAGAAAAGTTGATTTAAAATTGACTTTTTATTTTGACAGATGAACTCAAAGAACTCATAACCTAAAAAAAGGAATAGTTGAGAGAATATCGATGAAAAAGAACGAGAACCTAATACATAGGAATTCGTGCGGTCGAGGAACGAGACCCAGCATGAAGTCCCTGTTGAGCTACATTCCCCTTGCAGAGACTTCATTCAACGAGCGTGGAACAGAAAAAGAAGTAGAATTAGGGTGAAAATGCCACTATGG
>JBBRGJ010000151.1:0-8057 GCA_038240835.1 Bacteroidales bacterium
GCCCAAATTAAACGCTTTTTTGTATTGATCAAAAAGTTGTGTTGGTTTTACCGAAACATTCGATTTGAATTTTATCCAAGTTGTGCCCATATTACTATCCGAAATATCGGAAAGCTTCTGCCCAAACGCCATGGATGTGAATAAAAGACAGATGATAAGTGTAATTTTTCCTCGTTTCATAATTTCCCCTTTTAAATTTGGGATAAAAATAGTAATAATTCCCTTTATAATATTGATTTTTAGATAAACAGGGTTTTTTTAACGATGAAAGTATAATTTTGAATTAAAATAATATGCAAAATAGTTGCACCAAAAAACATCAATTGAGACCGTTGCAAAAGTCAAAAATCAAGGCTTTTGAGAAATTTAAACACGCAGTTTACTGCTGTAAATGAGTAGTTTAAATTTTTCGAATAACGCAGAGTTTGGGGTTTTGCAACGGTCTCCAATTCCCTTTGCTTATGGTCCGGCATATACCAAAAAAGGTTTATTGAATCCTTATTTCAAAGTGATTCAATAAACCTTGTGTAACAATGGGTTTGATTAAAAAATCAGATCAATTATTTATACACCGAAGGAGATATTTCTTTGGTTAATACCAACAAACCATTGCTTGCCAATGCGCGCATTTCGTCTTCGCCAGGATAAATTTTAACAGGAGCAATAAATCCTACATGGTCTGAAATCATTGCCGTAAATGTTTTGCTATGCGCAATTCCACCGGTAAGCAAAATGGCATCTACTTTTCCTTTTAAAACGGTCGCCATGGCGCCCACTTCTTTGGAAACTTGATAAGCCATGGCGGTTTCTATTAAGATAGATTTTTCGTCACCAGCAGCCGCTTTTTGTTCTATTTCATAAGCGTCGTTTGAGCCTAGGTATGCAACATATCCACCTTTTCCGGTAATCATTTTTTTAACTTCATCATACGTGTGTTTGCCACTAAAACAAAGTTTAGCCAATTGGCCCACAGGAACGGATCCGCTTCTTTCGGGACTAAATGGACCATCACCATCAAGGGCTTGATTTACATCAATTACTCGACCGTTTAGATGAGCTCCGATGCTGATTCCACCCCCAAGATGAACCACGATTAAGTTTAAATCTTCATATTTTTTATGAACTTCTTTGGCATAAGTTCGTGCAATAGCTTTTTGGTTTAAAGCATGAAACACGGAGGTACGTTCAAACAATGGATGTCCAGAAATTCTAGCTACATCTTGAAGTTCATCTACCACCACTGGATCTGCAATATAAGCACTAGCACCCTCGATCGAACGCGCAATGTCAGCGGCAATTAATCCACCCAAGTTGCTAGCATGTTGTCCGTTAACCCCAACTTTTAGATCTTTTTCCATCGCTTCGTTGACGGTGTAAACGCCCGAAGGAATAAATTTCACCAATCCACCTCTTCCAACAATTACTTTGATGGTATTTAGGTCGATGTTGTTCTCTTTTAACTCCGATAAGATGATTCCTTTTCTAAACTCATATTGATCGGTAATAACTGCAAACTGAGCAATATCTTCTGCAGGATGTTTGATGTTTTTGATAAAAACTTGTGTTTCGCCTTCAAAAACGGCAATCTTTGTAGAAGTTGAACCTGGGTTGATTGCTAAAATTCTTTGTGTACTCATCTGTATTATCTTTTTTTTTTAATTATCATTTTAAGAATTAAGAGGCGTTTTGCGCTCATCTTAGTCGTTTTTATGCTAATATAGCAGCTAATGCAATCGAATATAATTTAGTCAACGCGGTGTCTCCTCTCGACGAAAGCACACAAGGAACGCGAGCGCCCATTACATTGGCAGCAATTTCTGATTTGTCAAATTTTGAACATGCTTTGTAAAAAACATTTCCACTTTCGATGTTTGGGAACAATAAGCAATCGGCGTCACCAGCAACTGGAGAGTTGATTTTCTTGATCTCTGCGCTTTCCATATCAATGGCTACATCTAATGCCAACGGACCTTCTACATAAGCACCTTTTATCTGCCCACGATCGGCCATTTTTGACAAAATAGCAGCATCTACACAAGCTGGCATTGAATTTACCTGCTCAGTAGCAGCAATTAATGCAACTTTTGGTTTTTCGATGCCAATTTTATGAGCGGTGTTGATTAGGTGATTTAAAATGATCCCTTTTTGTTTTAAATCGGGTTGTGGAATAATGGCGCAATCGCTCGCAATTAGTAATTTGTGATAGTTTGGATTTTCAAAAACAGCGATGTGAGTCAGGGTGCCGTTTTTGTTCATCAACCCAGTTTCTTTGTTTAATAAAGCACGCATGTATTTATCGGTGCTCACTAATCCTTTCATTAGGATGTTTCCTCTGCCTTCGTTAATCAGCTTTACAGCTAAAACGGCAGCTTTGGTTTCGTCGGCTTCTTGAATAATCTCAAACTTGTTGGCGTCGATGTTTAACTCGCTACAAACTTTGCGGATGGTTGCTTCATCGCCAGTAAGAATAGCGTCGATAATTCCCATATCTACCGCATGATTCACCGCCTCAATGGTGTGAGCATCATTTGCATACGCTGCTACAAGTTTCTTCTTGCCTTTTTCTTTTACTAAGTCGATTAACTGATTTAGTTTTGTGATTGCCATTGTATTATTGTTTTATATTGTTTCCGTTTAGTTGTCAAAGGTAAAAAACTTTTTAAAGAATGCCACAAATGCACGAATCTTTTTTTTTAAGAATACCACGAATGCACGAATGAATTTTTTTAAGAATGCCACAAATGCACGAATGAATTTTTTCGGAATAGTGTTGTTAATTTGGTTTTTTGCTGTAAGTGGCTAAGTAGCTGAGTGGCTTGGTAGCTGAGAGTTAAAAGAGTGGGAGAAGAAGGTAACGGGTCCCGAAAAATAAATCCGCCGATTTGCGGATTGTGATTTTTCGTGGATGCGCGAAGCGATGATTTTGTTTGTCGCTGATTTTACCAGTCGTTTTTTTTTACCACAAATCTGATTTCATGGGAGGTAATTGATTTCAGAGCACGGAGTGCTCAATGTCTTTAACCATAAGCGTCAGCTTATGGTTAATCTGCGTCAGCAGAAATGCAGCCTGGAAGGCTGAATGTGATAGGATTTGTTGCTGATTTGCTGGTCCTCTGTTGCGACGAATACACGAATAAATTAATTTCCTATTCGTGCATTCGTGGCTGTATCTTCGTTTTACTTGGAATAATAATCGATCATTCGAGTAATTGCATTTTGACATACGGGACAAAAACCATCGTAGATTATCTCTTTCATGGAGCAGTTTTGCCAAGGTCGATAGATTCCTTTGGCTGAATATCCAGCTCCTTCGTATAATCCCACGGTGTTTTCGTACTCTTTGTTGCAAGGGGTGGGAATTGGAGTCTCTTTTGAAATCATTTTTTTCCACTTTTTATCAAAGTCAACCATGGTGGTGATGTTGGGTTCCCAAGGCTCAATATTCATTGGATAGAAATCTTCGACGGTAACTTCTGAACTATAATATTCATCGGCCAACCCAGAGATGCTATGACCCATTTCGTGCACCAACACATAATCACCTTCTTCCGAACCTGAAGCCACGGTTGCATAGTAGTTATAAATTCCACCACCTCCGTATTTGTTTGTATTACAGATGATTACAACGGCATCGGTGGGTGTAGATTCTACATAATTATACAAATTCCACATTTGAGTCGTCATCAAATAACGGTCGGAACCAATGGAGTTGAAGGTGCAACCCACTGCTGTATTTTTGGAAGTGGAACTGATTGGATCTGTAATTCCAGAATCTTTAGAATAGGAGCAAACTCCGATAATGTTCACCTTGTTTTTGAGTAGACTATACGGTTTACAATTTAGGATATATCCTGCGTAACGATTAAAATCTGTCCTAAGTTTGGTGGAGTCGTCTACGGTGTATCCATCGGCAATAAAGGTGATGTCCAGACATTTACTACTGTTTCCTCCCTGATGAAGCACCATGGTTTTTTCCTTTTTAATGGAAGAAGCGACTGTCCTTTTTGGGTTGATGTAAAAATGTGAAATTTCCGAAAAACCTCCACTGCGTTCTCTTCGTTTGAACACTACTTTAACCGATTTTTTTGGCATTGGGACTAAAACGACCTCTTCGAAGGTTTCTGTTTTAATTTTTCCTTCGGCCGTGGTGCGCCACTCTTCAAATAGGTTGGAATATCCGCGACTGTAAATGAGTTTATTGGAAACCGAGTCGTATAATTCTACTCGATTGGCGCCGTATATAAATGGATCAATTAGTTGGGTGGTTGTTCCTGCCCACAAAGCGTAAGAGTGTGCTTTTGAAAAAAGGATAGTATCTGTGGCCGAATTCCCTTTGTGTAGATAGTTTATACGCAAGGTTTTGGCTACAAAATATTGATCAAACGTTTTTACTTGTGCTTTTACAAAGCCAAGAGAAAGAACAAAAATTAGAATTAAACTGGTTTTTTTCATTGAAATATAAGTTGAAATTTGTATTGCAAATGTAATTATTCTTTTGATACAAAAAAGAACGTTAATAATGAAGGTTTATTCATAACCTCCTTTTCCTCGGTAGAGAGAGATGGGTTTATCGAGGGTGACTTTGAGTGTGGTGATGTATTTGTCTTGAACTCCCTCAGGAACATCGATATAAACTAGTCCTGGCACTGGACTCCAAGATATTTTTCCGATTATTTTAGGTGTTAGATGTTTATCGGTGCCCATTACTTGAATGTCTTTGATGGAATTATTCAATCCTTTAATGACAATGTTTCCCGATTGTTTTCCTTGTAAGAAAAGGTACAACGTGCAAGAATCTTTGGAAATGGTGGTGGGTCCGTAAAAATGACCTTGTGGCATTCCTCCAAGTGTCCCAAAAATGGCTTCTTTGTGTTTTTTATTCCATTCGCCAAGTTCATTTAAGATGAAAACTTGCTCTTTGGGAATCGTTCCGTCTGCTTTGGGACCAATATCTAATAACAAGTTGCCGCCCAAACTCACACAGTCGACAAAAATGGAGATGATTTCGTAAGGGGTTTTATAGATAGTGTCATCCAATCTAAATCCCCACGATTCGTTCATGGTCATACAAAGCTCCCAGTTTTTCAAAACAGGTCGCGAAATAGGAAAGTTCTGCTCGGGAGTATCATAGTCGCCAAACCCTTGCAATCGCCCATTGATGATAGTTTTTGGATTGCTTTTCAAAATCATGGAGCGAATTTGAGCGGCGTTCCACTCTTTGGCACTGTGTTCCCAATCGCCATCAAACCAGATCAAATCCGGATTAAAATTTCCAAGCAGCTCATTGATTTGTCCGTGGTTGAAACGGGTGAATTTTGCCCATCGGAGTGAGTCGTCTGCAATCTTATATCGGGTAGAATCTTTCAGAAAACCGGGGTAATCCTTGTTTGTCCAATCGATTAGGGAGTAATATAAACCCAGTTTTAATCCCGATTTTCGCAATTCAGTCACAAAAGGAGTCAGCACATCCCGTTTGGCTGGCGTTGCTTTGGTGGTACTTAAATTATTCAATTTGGTATTCCAAAGAGAGACTCCATCGTGATGTTTTGAGGTGATTACACAATATTGAGCTCCACTATTTTGAATCAGCGAAACCCATTCTGCTGGATTGTAGTTGCTGGCGGTAAACTCTTTGGTTTGTTTCATGTAGTCCACGTGACTGATATATTTGTTGTGAAACGCCCACGATTCTGACTCTTTGCCCGTAGAGTAAATTCCCCAGTGGATAAAAATACCCAATTTGGCATCGCTAAACCATTGCATTTTAGTAGAATCAGTTTCGAGGGATTGTGCATTGAGTTGCGAAAAAATCAACCCACATAATACGATAAACAGCGCGCTCTTTTTCATACGTTTATTTATTATTTCCTATTTCTAAATAATGTTTTTACCAATATTAAAGAACAAATATAGCAATAAAAATGCAAAAAACATCCTATTTAAACCATTTAGGTGTATTGCTGATAAAATTGTGGAATATTTTTTTCAAGGCAGGGAGTTTTTATGCGCTTTGCCCATTTTTTGCTTTTAGGAAATTCGTTAGAGGCAAAATTGTTTTGTGATAGATTCCATTATATTTATTTAGGATGAATCAACGACGCAATAAGTAGTGTAAAATCAGTAATATCTCCATAAACACTTGCTTTTTCCAAAGCGGCCATATATTCGGTTCTTCTTTCAAGTTGGATTATTGTCCAATCGTATCCACCGGAAATTAATTGTGTATTCATTAAAAAACGCGCAATTCGTCCGTTCCCATCCATATAGGGATGGATATAGACAAAAAAGAAATGCCCCAAAACAGCACGAACAGCTGGGTTTTCCTCGTTTTTCAATAAATCAAACAAAACAGGCATTGCGTCCCTTACAGCTTCAGGGTTTAAGGGAGTATGCATCGATCCGCTGATATATACTTGATGATTTCGATACCCTGCCAAATCGGAGGTTTTTAGCATTCCGGCAGCAACACTTGGTGCGAATAATTCTCGATACCAAATTCTAAAATCTTGATCTACAACACCTCCTGCATTTTGTCCTGCCAATATTTTCGCAATACTCTCCTTTACGGTTTGAAAAGCTTGCCAATATCCTCTGGCCGCCATTGCATTTTTTTGATCTAAATCAGAAGCATTTTTTTCGGGAATCCAATCTCCTTTTTTAACTTTTTCAATCAAGTCATCGGTCACTCTATACCCTTCAATGGATAATGAATGATACGCATCCAACTTATATTGGTCTTCAATATATGCCATAAATGTTTCTACATCTACACCAGCTTTAGGTGCTTTTGGAAAGTTATTTATCACAACATTACGCATTTCTTGCCACATTAGGGTTAATCTTGCCACATAAGGAGATGCAGAGCGCGAAAGAGAAATTGTTACCTTGTCTGAAAATGGATCTTCTTCCCGAACATCATACTTTAAGCTTTTCAGGGTATTGATTATCTCATCCGCAATGCCAATATTTCCGATATTTCGAAATGCACCAGCAAGTCGTCCAGCTTTTTTGGTCTGACCTTTCTCTAAAATGATATGCAAGATATCTGATGCATCAGAAATCATTGACAAACAAGTTCTAACACTAATATTGTCTTTTCTAAAAAAGTCTGGGCTGCATTCAATTAAAGCCTCAGGAAGGGTGTATAAATTTAATCCAAATTGAGTCTCTTTAAAAATCGGATTCGCAATAGCTGTTTTAATATCCAAGGATGAGGTGTTGTGGATTAATTGAATTATATTATTTGATCCTTTTGGAGAGCGAATGATGATTTGCCCTGGAACAACACGATTGCCACTATAAAAAACTAACGATTGTTCAGGAGTTAGACACCAATCATTGTTAAATCTTGAGGTGGCGTATTCAGAAATAAACATCCAAAATAACATATACCAACTAGTAGTATCTCCAGGCAAACTATTTGGTCGGGACGAAATGTACCAACCTTTCATTACCTCCTGAAGAAAACCATGATGAACCAATCTTGTTAAATGAACTCTTGATATTTTTGTTGATTTTATAACAGCAAGACCATTTCCATCCTGAATTTTTTGCAATTCTTTCAAAGAATCTGCTAATTTTTCTTTTACTGTTGCCATAATGTTTTATCTATTTATAAAAATGTACACTTGTTAGTTTAACTTAATGCGCACTCATTAGTTTATTTTAAAGTGCGCTTGTTAGTCTATTCAAATGCGTGCCTGTTAGTTAATATTGATGTGTATTTGTTAGTATTTTATGCAAATATAATGTATTTTATTTACATTGACATACTTTTCACAAAATATAAGTGGCTAATTGTAAAATAAATAGAATAAAAATATGGATTGAGTTCTTTGATAAAAACAGACAGAAAAAGTAGTTCCTATTTTGAGTTTTTTTCGAAATAGAACCATAAAACAACAGAAACATCAATCTACCAAACCGCCGGGAATCTTCTCCCGTGACCAAAAGCGCAGGTAGAAACTCGGATAATTGGAGGACATTGCAAACGTTTGTATTCATTTAGGCGAATCATACGGAGTACTTTGGTTACTGTTTCTTGGTCAAACCCCATT
>JBBRGJ010000152.1:0-7978 GCA_038240835.1 Bacteroidales bacterium
CCAATGTATTCATCCACGCTTTCGTAGATCCACGAATTTTGAAGAAATTCGGGACGCGCTGTTAACTGATCACTGCTAACTGTTAACTGATAACTGTCCAATGTATTCATCCACGCTTTCGTAGATCCACGAATTTTGAAGAAATTCGGGACGCGCTGTTAACTGATCACTGCTAACTGTTAACTGATAACTGTCCAATGTATTCATCCACGCTTCGCGCTGTTAACTGTTAACTGATCACTGCTAACTGATTTCCTAGTAAACCGCGCTTACAGTTCCGTTATAGTAAATATTATTTGATCCATGTTTGAACGTAATCACATAAAAGTAAACTCCAAAAGGTACTTTTGACCCTGAGTAAGTTCCATCCCATTTCCCGTTTTGGTCGAATGTTTCAAAGATTAGGTTTCCCCAACGGTTGAAAATCATCATGTGATAATCTTCTGTCAATTTGGAAATGACAGGATAGAAACTATCGTTTACTCCATCTTCGTTGGGTGTGAACACATTGGGGATATAATCGCCCGTACTAATAATTGTGACCGTTTTGGATATTGAATCAACACATCCTTCGATGGACGTTGCTTTAAGGCTAATAATATAGGTGCCTTCGTAATTGTAAATAGTTGAAGTATTAACATCTCCACTGGTTTCTCCGTTTCCAAAATTCCAAAGATAGGACGATGCATTCTGACTGCTGTTAATGGTTGTGACCGAAAGAGGCGCTAATCCATTGTCGGGGGTGAATGTGAAATCAGCAACGACCGATGAGAAAACTAAAACCGCAGTAATACTATCAGAGCATCCGGCATCACTTATTGTGTATGTAATTGAAAGAGAGTTTCCTACTGTGTTTAAATTGATAATATTTGAAGAAACACCTACGCCACTCCAAGTTCCTCCGGGTGTGCCTGTGATTAATGTGTTTAAATCAAAGGTCGAAGTTGTTTTGCAAATTACTGCCGGTATGTTAAGAGATGCTGTAGGAGCAAGGGTTACAGGAATATTGTGACTCTCTGTTGATATACAAGGTGAAGCGCCAACGGTATAAGTGACGCTAATATTTCCGTTTAATCCCGATGGGTTAAATGTGTTTCCTGTAACACCATTTCCCGACCATGTTCCGCCTGTGGTGGCAGTTGCGGCTAACAGTGTGTTTAGATTTATCGAGCTCGCCGATTGACAAATAGCAGAAGGAGCAGTCCACGTAGGTATTGCAGAAGCGATGATGCTGATGTCGTGACTAATGGTAGCGGTGCAAGGAGCTGTTCCAACGGTGTATGTAACACTGATGTTTCCAGATAATCCCGAAGGATCAAAATTGTTTCCAGATACGCCATTTCCCGACCAAGTTCCACCTGTGGTGGCGGCTGCGGTTAAGAGTGTATTTAAATCGATGGCTGCTGCCGATTCGCAAATGGGTGAAGGTGCATTCCAAGTGGCGTTAGCAGCTGTAATCACGTTGATGTTGTGCGTTTCGGTAGATGTGCATGGCGATGTCCCAACGGTATAGGTTACGCTAATATTTCCCAATAAACCAGCTGGATTGAAGGTGTTTCCTGTTACGCCAGTTCCCGACCATGTTCCGCCTGTAGTTGCAGCTCCTGCAAGCAATGTGTTCAAATTGAGCGAACTTCCCGATTGGCAAATAGGAGAGGGGGCGACCCATGTAGGAATCGCAGAAGAGATTACATTGAAGTTTTTACTTAAAGTTGCTGTGCAAGGGGCTGTTCCAACGGTGTAAGTAACGCTAATGTTTCCTGATAATCCTGCTGGACTAAATGTGTTTCCAGTAACTCCCGTTCCCGACCATGTTCCACCTGTTGTGGCAGTAGGAGCTAAAAGTGTATTTAAATCTACCGCAGTGGCCGATTGACAGATGGATGCTGGAGGTGTCCAAGTTGCATTCGCAGAGGTAATCACATTGATGTTGTGATTTTCTGTGGAAATACATGGAGAGGTGCCAACGGTGTAGGTAATACTGATGTTTCCTGTTAATCCAGCTGGATTGAAGTTGGTTCCAGTAACTCCCGTTCCCGACCAAGTTCCGCCTGTAGTTGCAGTTGCATCAAGCAGAGTGTTTAAGTTTAGCGAACTTCCCGATTGGCAAATTGGCGAAGGTGCTGTCCACGTAGGTGTAGCCGATGCGGTGATGGTGATTGCATGCGTTTCAAAGATGGTGCAAGGGGCTGTCCCAACGGTATAAGTGACATTGATACTTCCAGATAATCCTGCGGGATCAAAACTGTTTCCGGTAACTCCGTTTCCCGACCATGTTCCGCCTGTGGTAGCATCTGCCGTTAAAAGTGTATTTAGATTAATGGCGGTTGCGTATTGACAAATGGAAGTAGTAGTCCATTCTGCAGATAATGGAATGTAGGGAGCTTGACAACCATCGTTGTAATATGTTGCTGCCCCTGCATCTGTGTATCTAACTCCAGCTCCATCTGCCGTTCCTGGGACCCCAAGTTGATCTACTAATAAGTTTCTAAAATATGTTACTTCGTCGTTAAGACCAGTTGAAACTTGCCATAAGCGAAGTTTTCTGGTTAACTGAGAGGCTGAGTTTCCACTTGCAGTTAAATAGTTTCCAAAATTTCCAGAGACTACGCTTGCATTATGAACAACTACATATATGGTGTCGGATAGAAGTGAAAAATCATTTGCAGTTGCAGTAAAGTCATAACTTGTAATAATGATCGCTTTTTTTCCAGCTGGTATTATCCCTTGATTATTTGTTCCACCAGTGGGCAAAATCAGTTTTCCACAATTGATTATCGTTGAATTGATTTGATTGATTTTGGTAATAACAGTGTTATGATTCGCTGTCCCAGGTGTAATCCATCCTGAAAATGAATTCCCAATAGTGGGCCACTTTCCAGTTGAAAACGCTCCTGAATTTGCCCCGTCTACACGGATATCGGCTACATTAACAGGAAGAGATTCAGTTCTAAACCGAACCATTTCGTTCTTCCCTTCATCTGTACCATCACAAGCATCTACCAAAATGCTTTCAATCTGGACAAATTGTCCAAAGGCTTTGTGAGTGTTTGAAAAAGCAACCACTATGATTGTAAACAAAATCATAGTAGTTAGTGAACTTGAAAATTTCTTCAAAAATTTCATATATAAAATATTAGTATAATCAATCAACTGAATATTATTTAAGCAATATACAAAAGTACTACTTAAAATGATAAAAAGGTGTGATTGAAGCATAGATTAACATGTTCTTAACATTAAATTTGATGTTTTAATTAAAATAAAATGGTAAGTGTTTGATTTATATTGTTTTGTGAAATTATTTGTGTGCGTTTTTTACTGCGTTTTTATGTGATTTTTAGGCTAATAGGGTTGGATTTGTTATCTTTATTTTGTGATTTTCTTATTTTGACACAAATAATTTCTTTTTTTGAGACAGATATGTGAATGGTTTTTGCTGATTTAATGGTCTGTTGGTCGCTTTATTTTTTTGAAATTAGATCCATATATTTTTCACTTTAGCTGGTTTTCGTTTGCAGAAGTTTTGTTCTATCACCAATTTATACTCTCTATCATATCACCATTTCGCTAATTTATTTCTCCTTTTTACTGAAAATCATTTGCCTGAAAAAATCTCCTCGGTGCTCAAAATTTTTGAATCGATCGTAACTGGATGCTGCGGGACTAAGCAGGCAAATATTACCAGGTTTTGTTACATTAAACGCAATTTCGACAATGGCTTCATATTCGGTTTCAAAAAAGATGTTGGAATGAATTTTTGAGTTGCTTTTTACTATTTCCATCATCCTTTTGCCAGCTTCTCCTGTAAAAATTAGATTGCTTACTGGGTGTGCTGCCAAATGGTCTATCAATATGGCGTAATCGATTCCTCTATCAAATCCACCTAAGATTAATGTTTCTGTTTTGGGAAGCGTGTTTAGCGCCTCTATGGTTGCTTGAGGGATGGTGGATATTGAATCGTTGTAAAAATCAATGCCTCTAATTTTTCCAATATATTCCAAACGATGGGGTAGTGGAGCAAAGGTTTTTAATCCGTTCTCTATTTCTATTGTAGAAACGCCCAAAATCATTGCCACAAGCGAAGCTGCCATGATGTTTTTCTTGTTATGTTCCCCTTTTAATGGTAAATCTCCGTTTAATGTAATGGATTGATTTTCGATGGCTGGAACTGAAATCGTGGTTGGAGATTTTAAATAAATTCCCTTGGAAAGTGATTGGGTGGAACTGAATGGAAGTTTTGCAGATTGAACCTCAAACTGATGCATCAACTTTGCAATGGTCTCATCGTCCGAATTGTATACAAAGTAGTCGTGAGTACCTTGCTTTAAGCCGATATTGAGTTTTGCCATCTGATAGTGTAAGTAGCTTTTGTAATGATCTAAATGCTCTTCAAATAGATTCAAAAAGATGGCAATGTGAGGTCCTTGAGTCAGATATTCAAGTTGGTGCGACGAAAATTCACACACGATAAATGTGTCTGGAGTAATTTTGTCTACGATGTCAAATAGCGGAATGCCCATGTTCCCAGCGAGCAGAATGGGTTTTTGTTGTTGTTTCAACAAGTGGTAAATCAGCGAGGTGGTGGTGCTTTTTCCTTTGGTTCCAGTTATTCCAATGGTCTGATTGCCATATAATTGCAGAAAAATATCTGTTTGCGAACTGATTTTTGTGGTCTCTTTTACCTCAAAATGTTGAAGCGATACTCCAGGTGATTTTATCACCAATTCAAAATCGTTGATGGCTTCTAAATAACGGTCTCCAAGGATGAAGGTTAGGTTTGAATCATTTACATAAAGGGAGCAATCTAAATTAGTATTTCCATCGGCAACCACCAGTTTTTTTAATGGGAGTATCTGTCTGATAAATTGGTATGTAGAGGTTCCCTCTCGACCAAAACCAAGGATTAGACAGCTTTTTTCTTTAATCTCTTTTACAATGCCCATGATACGCTCTCTTTAAGGATTGTAATTGCTTTTTCGGATAGAAAATGCTCCGATTCGTATTGTGACATAAATTGATCAAAATCAGTCTGTCCAATGTTGTTATAAATGGAACTTTGTTTGAAAAAATCTAACAATATCGGTAGTTTGGTTTGACGATTGTAAAGTTGAATGACTTTCCAAAGGGCTAAATTTACCTCTTCGGTGGTGCCGACACATTCAAAGGGTTTTACGGGGGTTATTCCTGTAAGTTCCTTTAATTCACTTAATAAGCTCTCCTTTTCAAATAGGTTTTCACCGTAAATTTTAATTAAATCACCCATTGGGATAAATGCAGATAAAATGGTAAAGGTGAAAAGGCATTTGGAACAATTGCAACACCAAATATCTGTTTTGCTGCCTACGTTACAACTTTTAAAGATGGGATGAAACTTGGTGAGTTTAGAAAACAACGCTGCTATCTGTAATTCACTCAGTGGACGTAAGAAGCTGTAGTAGTTGAAGTTGTCTGATAGGTTTTGGCTGACGTAATCTCTAAAATCTGATTCAAATTCAAACGATTTTGAATATTGATGATTTACCTCTGACCCTATAATGGTGGCTTCGTTGGCGCTGGATTCATTCGAAAGTAATATGTGTGGAATATTAGCGAGTGTTCCAGTTAACAGCGTGATAAAAGCCAAAAGCGCCGAGAAAGGAGTGTGGCCATTTAGATAACCAGCTGCATTTAATTTCAAAAGGTTTGGATCGATGGTTCTGTTTATTTCAATGATCTGATCTCTTGTAAACCCCGCAACTTCGATGCATCCAAGCGTAGCACCTCTGGGATTTAAAATCAACGGAATTGTTTGTTGGTATAGTTGGTTGGCAAGTGATAAGGTTACATTTGAATCTTTTCCACCGCCAATGGGAACGATGGCGATTTCGCTATTTTGAAAATGATGAGTTTGAAATTTTTTATCACTTTCAGAGGTAATATTTACAAAAGTAAACAAATCTGTTTGAATCCCATTGGTGTAGAAAAATTCACCCAATCCATTGAAATATATCTTTTTCCAAAACTCAATTTGGGATGCTGTAAGTGCAAAAGGTTTGATGATAATGTTTTTCGGACAAGCAACTTTCCAATAACTGACCAATTCCACCATGCCAATGTGAAATATCAACGTCTCAAGTTCGGCCACTGCGTGGGTGTTGAGGAACGATTGGTAGTATTCTCTATAAGGAATGGTGAGTGTGGGCTCGAAATGGTGTACATCATCGATGCTGAAGTAAAAGCTGATTTGTAAATCTTTGTTCGGATTGAGCTGGTAAGTAAAACTGTCGAAAATGAAATTTTTATATTGAGATCTATATGAGTCAAACTTTTGTTGATTTTGTGTGTTAGTCATATATAAAGATGATAAATGTATTGTTTTTAAAAATCAAAATTAATAAAAAAAAATGACTGTTCAGCATTCTAAAAGATGTGTGACTGTTTTTCATGCAATTTAGTTTAGTTTAAACGATGTGTTTACCATGAAAAAGCAATTAATTATTACAGACAAATGAAAAAACCTAATAAATTAAAAGTCGGTTCAATATTGGTTTCGGGACCACTGCTCGAGGGTGAATATTTTCATCGCTCTGTAATCCTGATTTTGGATTATGACAACAAAGGAACTATGGGGATTGTACTAAATAAAGTCTTGGAAGTTGATATAAATCAAGTGGTTCCATCTTTGTCATGCAAACCGTTTCTGATGAATTCTGGCGGTCCTATTGCCGAAAATAGAATTTTCTTTTTGCACAATATTCCAGGGGTGATCTCCGATAGTCAAGAGATTGGCCACGGAGTGTATTGGGGTGGACAAGAAGATGATATTAAAAAATATTTTTCCGACTTATCCTTCGACGAACAAAGAATGAAAGCTTACATTGGTTACACCGGCTGGGATGTTGGTCAATTGGAAGAGGAGATAAAGCAAGGCTCTTGGACTGTTTTAAATGGATGCAGTGATCTGTTTTTTTATCTGAACCCAGACGAGATGTGGGTGAAAATGGTCGAAAAATTAGATAAAAAATTCCACCTATGGCTTCGTTTCCCAAAAGATTCGATGATGAATTGATTTTTCCCCTCGCCTAAAAAGATGTCAAATTTTCATATTTGCCTTTTTCTAATAATGTTAGGATTTTCTTCGCACCCTTTAGGGCAAGGGGCAAATGAAGAAAATCAACCACAAACATTTCTGAGCTGGATTCAATGATGAATTGATTTGTTTTTCCACATATATTGAAATCTTGCCAAAATACGTGAAAATTTGATTTTCCCTTCGCCAGTTTGACCATGTCAGGTCGTGGCGGGCAAACTACCAATGACAGAATTAGAATGTTGCTTCTTTTCTGGTCACCCTGAGTTTAAAGCCCGTCCTGAGTTTATCGAAGGGAAGGGCTTCAAAAAGTGCTTTCAAAAAGCTCTTTCTTTAATACTTCGATTAACTACCAATGATATAATTAAACAACTACCTCATAGATAGACGATTATGAATTTTTGGCAAAGTCTCGGCGTGAAACCTAGTATTAGTCTTTTCTTCTAGATTTGACTAACCCTAATCTTTAATTTTGCTAATGAAAAAACCTTCTGAGTAAAATGGTTTTTTTGTATTAGTAGAATCATCCTCGCTTAAGGTGACTTCGAGTGCCTCAGTCACCTTCCTGGGTTTTTGTAAAATTAAAAAGACCGCGAAGCCATCACTGCGTAGCTCTAAAACTTCAAAAATCGCTCAATCATCTGCGCGTGGGATCTGAAGGAGCGAGCGAGCCCACATAAGCAATAGTTTTCAAATACAATTAGCAATTCAGCAAGGGCGTTCACGTCCTAATTTTAAGTCTAGGAGAAAACAATAATCTTTAAAAAAACAACAAAGACTTCAAATTAGCCTACCTTGCTATAGAATTGCTTATTGCATTTGAAATTTCCAAAAAACATGCATTCGCTCCTTCTTGATTTTTTGGTTACTTTTGTATCAAGACAAAAGTGACACTAAAAAAGAAAA
>JBBRGJ010000153.1:0-7976 GCA_038240835.1 Bacteroidales bacterium
TCAACATTGAATACTTGCCCGAGCTTACCGAAAAACCGAATGATTTATACAATGCTTACCTGTTTGCAAACAAAAACAGGTTAACACAAAAGAATTTTCTGGAATCTCACAAATTGGTTTCTGCACATTTGTTGCCTAAAAGTCAGCAAGGTGCAATTAGGCAAACCGAAATGCTGGTATTGGAACACAAAACAGGACGGATACAATACGAGGCTGCTCAACTTAGCATTTTAAAGGAACGATATGCCAAATTTTGGAAAGAAATAGAATCGCTGCTAAAAACGGATTTAGCTATAGATGAAGTATTTTACTATGCCGCATTTATTCATCTGGCATTTGTTAATATTCACCCATTTGGCGATGGTAACGGGCGTATTTCGCGCTTGCTCGAAAAATGGTTTCTGGCCGAAAAACTGGGCGAACGGGCATGGTATATACAATCGGAGAAACACTATTACAAACAGGTAAACGAGTATTATAAAAATTTAGCCCGATTGGGGATGTATTATGAGGAACTTGACTACGAAAAATCAATTCCTTTTTTGCTTATGCTACCTCAATCATTGATTTTTGAAAAATAAAAGATGGAATTAAAGCCGTATCAACAGCAAGTAATAAACGATCTTGCATCGTTTTTGGAATACATTCAGGAAACCAAAGACGTTAAAAACGCATTTTATAATTTCTGGGCAAAACATCCGCGAACGCCATTATTCCCATTTTCTGGAACTGCCATTGAGCCATATAAAAACAATGTGCCCCGTGTGCCGCATATTTGCGTAAAAGTGCCTACCGCAGGCGGAAAAACCTTCATAGCCTGCAATGCAATCCGTACAATTTTCGATGCTTTTGAATATGATAAGCCAAAAGCGGTTGTATGGCTGGTGCCTTCAATTACCATTTTAGACCAGACCATCAAAAACCTAAAAGACACATCGCATCCATATCGGCAGAAAATTAATTCGCACTTTGGCAATAAAGTTGAAGTGTTCGACAAATCGGCTTTACTTCAGGGAAGCGGGTTTAATGCAACTTCAGTAAAGGAACAGTTGAATATCTTTGTTTTAAGTTTCGACAGTATCCGGACAGCAAACAAAGAAGGACGGAAAGTATTTGAACAAAACGGTTCGCTTCAATCGTTTGAAGCCCTGTTGGGCAAGGATGAAGAAATATCGCTGATGAAAGTCATGCAATACTTGAATCCATTGGTTATTGTTGACGAAAGTCACAATGCTGAAACCAATCTAAGTGTTGAAATGCTGAAAGAGTTTAACCCGTGTTTTATTCTCGACCTAACTGCCACGCCAAGAAATAACAGCAACATTGTTAGTTTTATTGATGCGCTGGAATTGAAACGTGAAAACATGGTAAAACTGCCCGTGATTGTTTACAATCATCAGGACAAAACGGAAGTAATCAATTCGAGTTTGCAATTACAAAAACGTCTTGAAATTCAAGCCATTGAAGAAGAAAAGAAAGGTGGTAAATACATTCGCCCAATCGTTTTGTTTCAGGCACAACCTAAAAATAGTAAAAATTTTCTCAACGAAGAAGAGGAAAAATCAAACGTTCAAAAACTGAAAGAAAAGCTTATTGAGTTAAAAATCCCAGAGGGGCAGATAAAAATTAAAACGGCGAACATCAATGAAATAAAAGGAATTGATTTGATGAGCAAAGATTGTGAGGTTCGCTATATTATTACCATAAACGCCTTGAAAGAAGGCTGGGATTGCCCGTTTGCTTATATTTTGGCTTCGTTGGCCGACAAGAGTTCGGCAGTTGATGTTGAGCAAATTTTAGGCAGGGTTTTACGCCAACCCTATGTAATGAAGCATAATTTTCCGCTACTCAATTTGAGTTATGTTTTAACAGCATCATCTAAATTTCTGGAAACTTTAGACAACATTGTAAAAGGCTTGAACAAAGCAGGTTTTAGCGACAAGGATTATAAACTGGCAGACCCTGCCATGATACAAGAGGCTCAGAAGCAAGAGCCATTTACGCAACTGACAGTATTTCCAACCCAACAAACAAATGATACAGAATACGATATAACTGCGGACATTGATACTTCGAGAATTTTGTCAGTTGAAGAAACTACTGTTCCAATCACAACTGTCTCCAACATTGAGCAAACAGCTATCCGACAGAATAAAGAATTTGAGAAAAAGGTTGCAGAAATAGAAACCAATAGCCTATTGTCATTACCAAACGAAATACAAAAGCTTGTGAAATCATTTGAAATCAAAGCGATATTTAAAGAACAGGCTGGGAAAATCACCTTGCCGCAGTTCTATTTAAAAGTTCCTGCAAATGATATATTCGGAATTAGAGAAGATGAATGGCCTTTAGAAAAGGAACATTTACTGGAAGGATTTGCATTAAGCAAGGAAAATACCAACATTGCTTTCGACAACATTACATCCGAACTTTACAAAGTTGATCTGGACGAAACAAAAAAGGAACATACACCAACATTTGTAAAACTCGACGGTGAAGTAAAAGAAAGCGTAATTGCTTACATGCTTGATCCTTTGAGAAAAGAAAACCGGATTACAAACTTTACAAGCCGTATCATGGGCATTATCGGTAATATGTACCCGATTCCTGACAAAGAAATTAAAAGATACATTACCCGTATTCTGGAAGATTTTAAGGATGAACAGTTTGGGGCATTCGCAAATAACGAGTACACCTACACCGATAAAATAAAACAGAAAATAAAAACACTTTCAGAAGCTTTTGCAGAGCAGAAATTTAAAGACTTTTTAGATACTGATAAGGTATTTATTAAAGCATCTTTTCAGTTGCCCAAAAGTATTTCACCAGGCCTAACCTCTAAGGATATTACAAAATCGCTTTACGAGAAAGAAGGCAGCATGAATGGTTTCGAAGAGCGCGTAATCAATGAAATTGGCAACATGACTAACATTGCTTTCTGGACAAGAAATATTGAACGGAGAGGATTTAGAATTAATGGTTTTGTTAATCATTATCCCGATTTCATTATTCAAACCAAAAGTGGAAAGACAATTCTACTGGAAACAAAAGGCGACCATTTAGATGCTGAACCAAAAATAAGGCTTGGCGGTCTTTGGTCAAGTAAAGCAGGGAATAATTATCGTTATTTCATGGTCTATGAAAGGCGGACAGTTGACGGAGCCTACAAATTGGAAGATTTTTTAAATATAATAAAGGACATCTAAAGCCAACGCTTCGTGGTCAAGCACAACTTGTCCCGTTTTTTTCGGGATTGGCTGGTCGCACAAAAAAACAAGAATTAGCAAAAATGAGTTTAATTTACGCTTTTCGACTGTAACTCAGGATGAACTTGAAAACGCTCCATAGAAAGTAAAGGAACTTGTAAAAAGGCTTAAAGCTGAATGGACAGATTATTTTGATATTACAGATGAAGTAGTCGAACTTGCTACTGAACATATTTCAGAAAAAGTTGTGGGACAGACAAGTTATACCGACTGTTTACATATCGCCTTGGCAACAATAAACCATGCGGACTTTTTGATAAGTTGGAACTTCAAACATATTGTAAATGTTCAACGTATTCAAGGTTACAACTCGATCAATATAAAAAATGGATACAAACAATTAGAAATTCGTTCACCAAGAGAATTTGAAAAATATGAAAACGACTAATAAATCAACAGAAAAACAATTTGACGCAGTTAAGTTTATGCGCCAGCAGCGAGACAAATTGAGTGAAGAGTTATCCAAAATGTCTAAAGCAGAAATCATTGAATATTTCAAAAGACGTAAAACAGAAACGTCAATAAAGCACTGTGCATAGCCCGTCAAGTGCGGCAGCAGTGGTTTTCGGTGGGCATCTTTATGCTCGGTCCCGGTTAACCGGGGTTGACAGGAAATCGCCCGCAGTTCCCAATGTTTCATACCGCCAACCGTTGCGAGCATGTTAAATGCAACCATCTTTACTTTAAGAAAGTTAAACAATAAAATATTATGAAATTATTACATTTTTTATTCGTTATTGGCATAGTAGGATTTTCAATCTCTTGCAATAAAAGTGAATCGCCAAAAAACGCAGAAGCAAAATTATTAACAGTAACAGGCTCATTTGGAGTCGGATTAATTGATACTTCTGCCAAGACCGTAATTATTAAGGCTCCTGAAAATATGGATATTACGCAAATAATTCCTCAATTTGAATTGTCAAAGAATGCAACCATTTATCCTCCATCTGGAGTTGCAACAGATTTTTCAAATCCTGTAACATATACAATCACTTCCGAAGATAATACTTCAAAATATGTATTTAAAGTAACTGTATTAAAACCGATCGTAAAATTTACAATTTACGATGTTTCAAATTGGACACCTGCAAATTTTAAGGTTCCTCAAACAAATGCACTCATCAAGATATACACAAAAACAGAAAATATTGGTGCAGATAAAATTTATGATACACTTACCACTGATCAGAATGCACAAGCTATTTTATACGGATTAAAATCAAATGACTATTATTTTACCGTAGCAAAAGATAATAAATCAAATATTATTAATGGGTATGTTTTGATAGGCAGATATAACACCCAAGAAGAAGCAGACAGCTCACCCGATCCAAATGCAAAGGTTGGTGGCCTAAGATTTTTGGATTTAAATGGAGATAACAGACTAAACTCATATGATAAAAGTAATTTCCAGATAATTTGGAGCAAATATGATTTGGATATCAATAATGTATTACTAATAGATTTATTTATATCGAATTAGAAATGAATAGTATTTCAAACACGCTCGCCATTAAACAGCACTTCATTTGGTCGGAACTACCCAGCATGAAGTCTGGGTTGCACTACATCCCTAGCGACTGCCCAATTTTTCTATGTATTTAACTCCTGAATCATCGATGTTTTGAATCCGGTGATTACTGGCGCTGAGTGAAGTCCGTTCCCGTAAATGGTCGATTATCTTGCCCAATGTGAAATATGGTAGAGTTTATCCTTGGTAATTTTATCGACATTGTATCCGGTGAGCTCACAAACTGCCGAATTCTCTTTTATCCAATCTCAATTGGCTGATGGCTCGAAAGTATAACCACTCTGCACCAACTTCCCTGACATCCTTGTTCTTGATACTGTTTACATTGATGGTGGATAATATTCATTCGATCTGGATACTTTGGTTCTCGCAGGGGCTGCATCAATTCTTTTTTCGGATACCAATCGGGCATAATATGCTTCAACATTTTGGGTTACAACCGGATCATCGCTAACCGATAATACCATCCCGGTTTGTGGGTCGTTGGATTATGTCTGCCTGATACTTTGAAATACATAGGCAGTAAAGTAAAATCATAATCACCTAATAATCAATACCCCCTGTGTACTACAAACAAGAAAAATGCAAAACGACGAAATGCAAAACAGTTGATTTACAGCAATATATAAAATATCGAATATCCTATCAAGGTAAAAACCATTGTTTTAAGAGCAAAAAAACTTGACTTTAAATGATTTTTTAACATTTTGAGTTCTAATTGCTGCACTGTAGGTTAATATCAGGATAAGCATCCTGCCTGATTGTAAGTGGCATGGGCAAATTAAAAACCTGACCGCTATGCACTTCGAACGACCAGTGCGACTGGGCATTTACAATTGGGAATAAAATACAAGTCAGGAATAAAAAGGCAAGGAATTTTTTCATGAAAAACTACGGTAATTGATGCGCGATGTCTCTTTGCCTTTGACTGACGGTAAAGACCGGAATACTGGATCCGTGGATTATTTCTTTTGCAAAGTCACCGATCGTATTACTGAAGAAAGATACTACATGATGTTTTCTGATGATAATTAAGTCAGGTTTTGCATTGTCGATAAACGATAAAACCATATCATGTTTGACCTGACCAAACACTTTAAGAATTTCAAGTTCAGATTCAATCTCCCTTTCCGAAAGCATTGACTGAATTATTTCGGCATTTTTTAGAGCTAAACTTTTATACACATCAATATTGGCATTCAATGCCGATACAATCAGGATTTTAGCATGGGCCTTTTTTGCAAACATACTGGCCCACAATAATCTTTTTTTTGTATTCTCAGAAACATCAATTGGAACCAAAATGGTTTTTAATTCCTGTTGGGTTGATTCTTCATTTACTGACAATACCGGGCAGTGTGAGCGTCCTATAATCTTATCAATCTCATTTTGATCAAGCAGGTTTATAATACCTTTCTGATGAATACTTCGTTTCACGATCATGAATAAATAATCTTCCCTTTGTCCATGTTTTATTAGCGTCGAAACCAGATTGCCTGTCGAAACTTTCAAAATTACCTTTTCCGGAATTTCTCCTCCAAAAAAATCCTTTACAAAATCAGTAAGTTTCTGTAATGCATCTTTTTTCAATGCTTCTACTTTATGGGGATTAAAATGTCGGTTAAAAAAGGACAATGGTGGAATTACATTTAAAATGAATACCCGGAAGGAAATTATCTTCTGAAGATAGATGGCTTGTCTTAACACAATTTTCCCCTCTTCTGTCAGAGGTACCACTACCAAAACATCGTTTGTCCTGAATTTCATGTGTTTACTTTTTACAATATCGCTTATGTTTTTATACGATAAGCAACTAAAAAGTTATATGAAATTATAAATATTTCTTCTTGAAATTACAATTTCGCTCTCAGATATTGCAATGGCCATTCAATATCATTATCTAAAACTTGTGCGGCATTAAAAGCGAAATAGGGTTTTCTGAGTGATTCCCTTGCAATCAAAATAAGGTCAGCTTCCCCTTTTGCCAATATTTCTTCTGCCTGCTTAACTTCTGTTATCATTCCAACTGCTCCGGTCAAGATGCCTGTATCTTTTTTAATTCGTTCAGCAAAAGCTACCTGATACCCCGGACAAAAAGGAATTTTCGCATACGATACCAATCCTCCCGATGAACAATCAATCAGATCAACGCCGTTCGTTTTTAATATGGATGAAAGTTTCACTGCTTCAGCCATGTCCCAGCCGCCTTCAGCCCAGTCGGTAGCTGATATTCGCACAAATAGTGGAAGGTTTTGTGGCCAGACCGTTTGTACTGCTTTTAAAATTTCCAGTAGCAGGCGTATCCTGTTTTCAAAACTACCGCCAAATTCATCTGTTCGGCTATTGCTCAAAGGCGAAAGAAACTGGTGAATCAGGTATCCATGTGCTGCATGAATTTCAATTAGTTTGTAACCAGCCTGTAATGATCGAAATGCAGCAACTTTAAAATCATCAATTACCTTTGCTATTTCGCTGTTGTCCAATTCCTTTGGAAGTTCGTCTTCAGGATTAAAAGCCACAGACGACGGGGCAACCGTTTTCCATCCACCTGCTTTTTCGCTCAGTTGTTTTCCTCCGTTCCAGGGCAAAGCACAACTTGCTTTTCTTCCGGCATGGGCCAGTTGAATTCCAGCTACGGCTCCTTGCCCATGAATAAATTCGGCAATACTCTGCATCTTTACAATATGTTCTTCTTTATAAATACCAAGGTCGGCAGGTGTAATGCGACCTTCCGGCGAAACGGCGGTTGCTTCCTGTATGATTAATGCAGCACCGCCAACTGCCCGGCTTCCTAAATGCACCAAATGCCAATCGTTTGCAAATCCATCGACAGCAGAATATTGGCACATGGGTGAAATGGCAATCCGGTTTTTAAATACGATATCTTTGATAATGAGTGGAGACAATAGTTTTGACATAACTGATATTTTAAGATTACAATAATTTTTTACGTTTTTGTGTCACCCAGGAGCTTCAGACTTTTTGATTTGGCAGCAGAAAACAAAAAGTATTTGAAGGAATCAACATCTCCTTACAATATAGATTTCTTCGTTGTTAATTTCTTTATTCAAGATCTTTCAGAATTTGGCCTAAAGCTACAAATTTTGCAGAGGATCTTTGACTTAAAAATGCAAAATTGTTTTTATAAGTTTGAAAAAGAAGCATATAGGATTTTTTTT
>JBBRGJ010000154.1:0-7882 GCA_038240835.1 Bacteroidales bacterium
TTTACAAAAATTGAAAGTTCTTCTCCTCTGCCAAAAATCTGAAAACGCTTTGGATTGACATCGGCAATGGAGAGCCCAACTTGCGAAAATGCTTGCGAAATGGTGTTATAATCTATTCGATAGACACTATCTTTCCATACATCTACCCGAAAAAACTTTTGCGAGTAGTTTATCCATTCATTTCCAATGGTTTGCGCATTTGATTTAATGGCAAAACTAAAAAGAATAAGAAAAAATAATTTGTAAACTATCTTCATTAATTGTTATTTATTGACTAGGAATATTTTTCGTTGTTTGCTTTTTGTTGAGATTTAATCGCAAAGAAAAGATGTTTGAGTAAAGAGCAATAGAGTTATCTCCAATATCGCTTAAGGCATAATCGATGGTGAGCGTTTTTTTAATCACTACTCCCACGCCAATATTGAACTGTCCGGTAAACGATTTTTGATTTAGAAAATCGGTTTCTTGTTGAATGTTTCCATAACCGCCACGAATAAAAACAGTGTTGAGGTATCCCAATTCGATGCCCGCGTGTGGATCGATGCTGAAAGGTTTGCTTTTGATGATTGTATTTCTTTTTCCATCGGTAGTAATATCTAAATCAACGGCTCCCATCACTGAGAATTTATCGAAGAAGGTAAAAGTTCGCGAGGCTCCTATGATTAATCGGGGCATGGTGATTTCCAATGAATTGGAAGGAATTTCATTGTTGGTTCGTAAAAAAACCTCTTTGGTGGCATCGTCTAAGGTGGTATTCCAAGCGTTAAAGGTGGTGGTAATATCCCGAGCAAAAGCGCCAAATTTCCATTTTTTATATTCGTATTGAGCGCCTACATCGACTCCAAATCCCCAAGAATTTGAAAAATCTCCAATTACTCTTCGAATTACTTTGGCGTTGCCACCCAATTTTAGTCCCTCTATTTTAGTTAGATTACGAGCATAAGAAAAGATAACGGCATAATCGGCAGCCGAAAACTGTGTAATTTTGTTATAATCTATATTGCCTTGATTGTCAATTAACTGTGTAGTGTTTGGGATATTGTCGACTCCGAAACGAATGATGGAAAGTGCGCCGGCAGATTTATCGTCAAATTTAAAGGCAATAGAACCGTAGTCGTATTTGGCAATTCCAGCAAAATATTCAGCATGCATTAAAGAAACTTGTCGGTCGCTATTCATCGAAAGCAAACCCGCTGGATTCCAATAACCCGCTGTGCCATCATCCACAAAAGAGACTTGGGTATTTGCCATCGCTAATCCTCGGGCACCTACTCCAATATTTAAAAATTCGTTGCTATATTTAGTTTGAGAAAAAGCAGTCAGAGATACGATTACTAAAGCCAAAACAAACAATGCACCTTTTACTAATTTCATGATTTTATTCATACTAACAATTTTTATTCCTGATGTAACGATAAAACCATCTGTTTTAGTGTTCAACACCTGAAAACTAGTACAAAGATACTCCTTTTTTGAAAATTTCTGATGAAAAATCATTTTGCGGAAAAACTGCGTGATAAATTAGTCAGTTAACAGTGATTAGTCAGTTAACAGTTAACAGTGATCAGTTAACAAGATCGTCCCGAATTTTGAAAAAATTCGGGACGATCTTTGAAAGCTCGTTTCGCTTCGCGTTTGGACTCGCTTCGCATCGTCGCTTCGCGCATCATCGCATCGAGCATCGTCGCTTTGCGCCTTTGCGTTCTCTATCTTTGTTTTTCTCTGCGCCCATTTCGACAGGCTCGTTTCGACTGGCTCAACGCATCGCAATGCATCGCTCTGCGGTTATTTTTTCTTTTCTTTCTTCTTTAGTCCCGCTTCGCGCCACTTCGACTTCGCTCAGTACATCGCTCTGCGTTCTCTCTCTTTGAATTTTTCTCTACGTCCATTTCGACCACGCCAAGTCGTGGCAGGCATGCTCAATGCATCGCTCTGCGGTTAAAAAAATCCGCTTCGCGTCTCTGCGCATCGCGCATCGTCGCTTAGCGCCTCTGCGTCCTCTCTCTTTGTTTTTCTCTGCGTCCTCTGCGGTTATTCTTTCTTTTCTTTCTTCTTTAGTCCCGCTTCGCGCCACTTCGACTTCGCTCAGTACATCGCTCTGCGTTCTCTCTCTCTTTGAATTCAACTCCGCATGTTCTGCGGTTAAAAAACAAAAAAATATTTTGTACCTTTGCGGAAAGTCAAAAAACAAGATAAAACATGAATTCAAAAGTACGTGTACGATTTGCACCTAGTCCAACGGGACCCTTACATATAGGCGGAGTTAGAACTGCTCTTTACAACTATTTATTTGCTCAAAAACATGGCGGTGATTTTATTCTAAGAATTGAAGATACCGACCAAACTCGTTTTGTGCCAGGTGCCGAAGAATACATCGTTGAATCATTGGCTTGGTTGGGAATTACTTTTAACGAAGGCGTTCATCTTGGAGGAACTCATGCTCCTTATCGCCAATCGGAGCGCAAAGAGATTTATCGCCAATACGCTGACCAACTGATTGCATCAGGAAATGCGTATTATGCTTTTGATTCTTCTGAGCAGTTGGATTTGCTTCGTAAAGAGGGAGAGGCTTCAAAAATGATATTTCAGTACGACTGTTTTACTCGAAAAAATCTTGTAAACTCGCTTACTTTATCAGCAGAAGAGACTCAAACTCGTCTCGATAATATGGAGCCGTATGTGATTCGTTTTAAAATGCCAGAGGATGAGTTGGTGGAACTTACCGATTTAATTCGTGGTCATGTTTCTGTTAACACATCTACCCTCGACGACAAAGTTTTATACAAATCCGACGGAATGCCTACCTATCACTTGGCAAACGTAGTGGATGATTATTTGATGAAAATTTCGCATGTGATCCGTGGTGAAGAGTGGTTGCCTTCTGCGCCATTGCACGTATTGTTGTATAAAAAATTTGGTTGGATTGATAATATGCCACAGTTTGCTCATTTACCACTGTTGCTTAAACCGGATGGTAATGGAAAATTAAGTAAAAGAGACGGTGATCGATTGGGATTTCCTGTTTTTCCATTGCAATGGAAAGACCCTAAAACGGGTGAAATCTCTTCGGGTTACAGAGAATCTGGGTATTTTCCAGAAGCGGTAATCAACATTCTTTCTCTGCTTGGTTGGAACCCAGGAACGAACCAAGAAATTATGTCGATGGACGAACTTGCAGATCTTTTTAGTCTGGATAAAATCACAAAATCAGGAGCTAAATTTGATTTAGAAAAATCAAAATGGTTCAACCATCAATATTTAATTAGAAGAGATGATTTGGAATTGGCTGGTTTGCTTTTGCCCATGCTTTCCGAAAAAGGGGTTGAAACATCCGCAGAAATCCTTGCTCCAATTATTGGGTTGGTGAAAGAGCGTGCTCAGTTTGTGGCGGAATTGGTCCCTCAAACCATCTATTTTTTCCAACAACCGGCTACGTATAATGATCAAGTGATTAAAAAACGTTGGAAAGAAGATACTGCTTCTCATTTGACTAAAATTAGTGAAATAATCGCTTCGGTCTCTCCGTTTGACCATCTTCAAGCGCACGATTTGGTGATTGAGTATATCCAATCGAACCAATTAAATATGGGACAGATTATGAATTGCCTCCGATTAGCATTGGTTGGCGATGCCATGGGACCTGATTTATTCGAAATTGTTCGATTGATTGGCGTTGACGAAGTTAGTTCAAGAATTTCGAAAGCTATAAACACAATTACTATTTAATGTTTCAATCTCATATTGGAGAACTTGCAGCTTTATTGACTGCAGTTTTTTGGACCTTTACAGCCCTTTCGTTCACATCTGCCGGAAAAGTTATCGGTTCGCTTTCTGTTAATTTTTGGCGATTAATCATGGGCATTCTTTTCGTTGCCCTTTTTACCACCTTCGCTTATGGATCTCCAGTGCCTCTTGGAATTAGTCTTGAAAGCTGGTTCTGGCTTGGATTATCTGGATTTATCGGCGTTTTTGTTGGCGATTTGTTTTTATTTAAAGCCTTTACCATCAACGGCCCCCGTGTCTCTTTGTTGGTGATGTCGCTCGCTCCGCCGATGGCTGCCCTTATTAGCTGGCTTGTGTTGGGAGAAACACTTACCTTGCTTGGTTTTGTAGGGATGATGGTGACTCTTACTGGGATATCGATGGTGATTCTGATTCGAAAAAGAGGAGATTTGGAAGAGAAAAAATCAATAAGATTTAGATATCAACCCAAAGGGATTTTGTTTGCATTTGTAGGTGCAATTGGCCAAGCATCTGGGTTGGTGATGAGTAAAGTGGGTTTGCAAAGTTCAACCAATCCTTTTTATGGAAGTCAAATTAGACTTTTTGCAGGCCTTTTTGGTTTTATTTTACTGATCACCTATTTGCGAAGATGGGTACCTGTGGCAAAATCAGTGGTAAAAGTAAAAACGATGGGTGTCTTGAGTATTGGTGCTTTTTTTGGTCCATTTTTAGGAATTACGCTCTCTCTTTTTGCAGTTCAACATGCAAACCCAGGAGTTGTGCAAACCATTGTTTCCATTAATCCCGTATTGATTATTCCATTTTCTATCTGGTTGTATCACGAAAAAATTTCACTGCGCGAAGCCATTGGAGCCGTCGTTGCTGTGATTGGAGTTTCACTTTTCTTTATATAGACGAAAAGGAGAAAGGTTCAAGGTGCAGGGTACAGGGTGAAAGGAACAGGGTGCAGGGTGCATGGAACAGGGTTCAGGGTGCATGGAACAGAGTTAAAGGTTCAGGGTGAAAGGTACATGAAATGCAACCTTGTACCGTGCACCATTCACCATTTACCATTTACCATTTACCATTCACCATTTACCATTTCCCCTTTCTCTAATGTGCTTCTAGCCAGTTTAGGCCCCAATTCATCTCAATATCAAGCGGAACTTCTAACGAAACAGCGCTGGTCATTTCGTGTTCTATAATTTGTTTTACCTTTTCTAACTCATCTTTTAATACATCAAATACGAGCTCATCGTGCACTTGGATGGTCATGATTGATTTTAAATTCTCTTTTTCAAATGCGTTGTCAATATTTATCATGGCTAATTTGATGATGTCTGCCGCCGAGCCCTGAATGGGAGCATTTACAGCATTTCTCTCTGCAAAACCTCTAACCATGGCATTCCCCGAAAGAATGTCGGGCAGATATCTTCTGCGGTTAAAAATGGTTTCTACATATCCATGTTCCCGCGCAAATGCAATTTGGGAATCCATATAGTTTTTTATCCCTTCGTATTGATTAAAATATTCATTTATCCATTCCGAAGCTTGTTTGCGCGAAGCTCCTGTTTGTTCGGATAATCCAAAAGCTGAGATTCCATATATAATTCCAAAATTTACTGCTTTTGCATTTCTTCGCATATCTTTGGTCACCTCTTCGAGCGGAACATTAAAAACTTTTGCGGCCGTTGCCGTGTGAATATCGATGTTGTTTTTAAATGAATCAATCATGTTTTCATCTTTGCTCAAAGCGGCAATTATCCGAAGTTCTATCTGGGAATAATCGGCAGAGAGAATCAGATGATTTTCGTCTTTAGCTACAAAAGCCCTACGAATCTCTTTTCCACGTTCGGTGCGGATTGGAATATTTTGCAAATTTGGATTGGTTGAACTTAATCTGCCAGTTGCTGTAACTGCTTGATTGAATGAAGTATGAACTCTGTTTGTAACACTATTTATCAACAATGGCAAAGCATCTACATACGTAGATTTTAGCTTGCTCAACGACCGATAATCTAATATCAAATCAATGATTGGATGCTTGTGGCGCAATTTTGCCAACACATCTTCACCGGTTTGATACTGTTTAGTCTTCGTTTTTTTAGCATTTTCAGAAATTTTCATTCTATCAAAAAGCACTTCTCCCAGTTGCTTTGGCGAAGCTAAATTGAATTTCACCCCTGCCATTTCGTATACCTGTTGCTCAATGTCAAAAATCTCTTTTTGCAACTCTTTGGAAAATATCTCGAGTGCTTTGTTGTCAATTTTCACTCCATTGAGTTCCATTTTTGACAATACAGTTAATAGTTTCATTTCTATGTTCTCAAACAGTGAAGTTGCTTCAATTTCAATTAGTTGAGGTTCTAACACCGTTTTTAGTTGATAAGCAAGATCGGCATCTTCGCTGGCGTACTCTTTTACTAATTCTACATCTGCAAAACGCATACTTTGTTGGTTTTTTCCTTTTTTTCCTATCAGCGATTCAATTTCTACGGGTTGATAACCCAACATTGTCTCGGAAAGATAGTTTAAGTTGTGGCGAGTTTCGGGATGTAATATGTAGTGTGCCAACATGGTATCAAAAAGTGGAGGGGAAACCGCGAGGTTGTATTTTTTCAAAAAATTGATGTCAAATTTAATGTTTTGACCAATTTTTACAATGGTTGGTTCCGAAAATAAAGCGGTGAGTCTGCTGAGTGTTTCCACAACTTCATCGTAAGAAGCGGACAGTGGAATGTAAAATCCTTCGTGTGCTTTGCTGGAAAATGAAATGCCAACTAACTCATCCGAAATGGGATCTAATCCCGTGGTTTCGGTGTCGAAACTAAACGAAGGTTGTTTCATTAAATAATCCACCATCGACGAAATTTCCTCATCACTTTTCACCAATTTATATTCGTGAGGGGTGTTGTGAATATTGTTTAATAATACGTGGTTAGAAGTGTCTACAAACTGTTCTTCTTCCGACAAACTTGAAAAAAGATCGGGAGCGCTACTCTGTTTTTGAGCTTTCTGTGGAGCAGTGGGTGCTGTTTTTAGCGACATGTCTGTAAAAATCCTTTGTGCCAATGTCTTAAACTCTAATTCGTCAAATATCTCTTTGATTTTTTCTGGATGTGGTCCACTGTATATCAAGTCCGTTTCGTCAAAATCTACTGGGACATCCAAAATGATAGTTGCAAGTCGTTTAGACAACAAGGCTTGTTCGGCGTGCTCTTTTACTTTATTTCTGAGCTTTTCGTTTTCAATTTCGTCTGCCTTTTCAATCATGTTTTCGATGGAGCCAAACTGTCCAACTAATTTTTTTGCAGTCACTTCGCCCACGCCTGGAATTCCTGGGATATTATCTACCGCATCACCCCACAATCCAAGGATGTCGATCAGTTGCTCGGGAGTTTCTATCTGATATTTCTCACACACTTCAGCAATGCCAATAATTTCGGCGCCATTTCCCATTCTGGCAGGACGGTATACTTTGATGTTTTCGGTGACTAATTGACCAAAATCTTTATCACTGGTCATCATAAACACTTCAAAATCATGCTTTTCCGCTCTTTTTGCCAACGTGCCGATGATATCATCCGCTTCGTAACCTGGCATGACTAAGATTGGGATTCCAAAAGCTTCTATTACCTGTTTGATGTATGGCAACGAGGAGATGATATCTTCGGGTGTGTCGGATCTGTTTCCTTTGTAAGCCTCATATTCAAGGTGGCGAACGGTGGGTTCAATGGTGTCAAAAGCAACTCCAATATGGGTGGGTTTCTCTTTTTTTAAGATTTCGTATAAAGTATTGGTAAAACCCAAAATTGCGGACGTGTTTTGTCCTTTCGAATTGATTCTTGGATTTTTATTAAGAGCGTAATAAGCTCTGAAAATCAACGCCATTGCGTCTAGTAAAAACAGTTTCTTTGTTGCCATAAAATATTATTATGGTGTAAAGATAGAACTATTTGCCGAAAGGATAAGAATCATTTTTTCGTAAACTGCTGTATGTTGACTCCTTTTTTTAATTCCCTTAAATCCGCAGAAAAGTTATGAACAAAAGCGGATAAAACATTGTGTATAAGTATTTTACACAATGTTTTTCCGCTTGAAAATTTCACCTAATTTAGTGCTACTAAACAAAAAAAAGTAGGATTAAAAATTTTCGGCA
>JBBRGJ010000155.1:0-7875 GCA_038240835.1 Bacteroidales bacterium
TTGAAGAGTATCACAATCACATTGTAACACTTCAAAAAGACAAACACGAATCGCTAATATATCTTTATACTTCCGACGAAAAAGCACAATACACATACATACAATCTGCAAAAGAAAAGGGTTACGATGTATTGATGATGGATGGAATGTTAGACAACCACTTTATCAACACCGTGGAATCTAAATTCGAAAAATCGAGATTCAACAGAGTAGATGCAGATGTAATTGATAAATTAATTGAAAAAGACGAAATAATTCCTTCAAAACTCACCGAAGAGGAACAAAAAGGGTTAAAAGAAATCTTTGAAGCACAGGTAAACAAAGAAAAATTCTCGGTAGTTGCCGAAAGTTTAAGCGAAACCGAATTGCCTGTAATGATTACCAGAGCTGAGTTTATGCGCAGATGGAGTGACATGCAAGCGATGAATGGTGGACCCAAAACGTTTATGCCAGGATTAGATTCGTATAATATTGTTGTCAACACCAACCATCCAATAATGGAAAAAGTGTTGCAAGAAAAAGATGAAGAATCTAAAACTGCCATGGTGAAACAGTTGGTCGATTTAGCGCTATTATCGCAAAACATTCTTGAAGGCGAAGAGTTGAACAACTTTATTAAACGAAGTGTAACCATGATCGGTAAGTAAAATAATGAGCAATTAAAGGCATTCGCCGTTAGGTATGAATGTATTTGCCGAAACATGGTAACTTTTTACCGAAAAATATATTTTTGTATTGATTACAAAGATATCTTTGTAGAATAAATTAAAAAAAATAAAAATTATGAATAAAAATTGGATCATTCTTGGGGTAGTAGGCGTAGTAGTTCTTATCCTTATTTCGTGGGCATTTGGTGGCTACAATAGCTTAGTAAAATCAGACGAAGAGTTAAGTAAAAGTTGGGGAAATGTAGAGAGTTCCTACCAACGTAGAGCGGATTTAATTCCAAACTTAGTAAGTACCGTAAAAGGCTATGCAGAATTTGAAAAATCAACTTTATTAGAAGTTACAAATGCCCGTGCATCTGCAACCCAAGTAAAAGTAGATCCATCAAATCCAGCATCTTTAAAACAATTTGAAGCAGCTCAAAACCAAATAAGCAGTTCGTTGAGCCGACTATTGGTGGTGGTAGAGAAATACCCAGATTTAAAAGCAAATCAAGGATTTTTAGATTTGCAACGTGAATTAGCAGGTACTGAAAACCGCATCAACGTAGAACGTAGAAAATACAACGAAGCAGTACAAGGGTACAATGTAAATGTACGCAAATTTCCTCGCAACATCATTGCATCCTTGTTTGGATTTGGCAAAAAACCATATTTTGAAGCAAAACCAGGGACAGAAAACGCACCTACTGTTACTTTCTAATTTCAAAAAAGAATAATAAAGAAGCATCAACTTGGTGTAAACCAGTAGATGCTTCTTTTACAATTAACACTTAACAACATGAATGCATCAAATTTCTTTACCAAGGAGCACAAAGAAGACATCAAAATGGCTATCAAAATGGCTGAATTAGATACTTCTGGCGAAATACGAGTTCATATAGAGATAAAAAAAATAGACGATCCAATCAACAGGGCGCTAGAAGTGTTTAGACTATTGAAGATGGACAAAACAGAGCAACGAAACGGAGTTCTTATCTATCTTGCCATTGGTGCGAAGAAATTTGCAATCATTGGAGATGAAGGAATCAACAATGTTGTTCCAGAGAACTTTTGGGAAGATATCAAATCAAACATGCTCATTCATTTCAGGGAGTCTAATTTCACCTTAGGAATTACTTCATCCATCAAAATGGTGGGGGACAAATTAAAAGAGCATTTTCCATTTGAAAAAACGGATGTAAACGAACTTTCCGATGAAATATCATTTGATGATGCGGAAATCGAGAAGAAAGTCAACGAAACAGTAGAACATAATCATTAATCTCATGCAAAAGATATACAAACATCTTACACTCGTCATTCTTCTTGGGTTATTTACAACGAACTTGATTGGGCAAATTCCTCCGCGCCCAAAACCAGCTAAACTTGTCAACGATTTTGCCAATGTACTTTCGTCATCAGAGCGAGATCAACTAGAGCAAAAACTAGTAGAACTCGACAATTCAACCTCTGTGCAAATATGCATTGTAACCACTTATTCGCTAGGCGAATATGACATTACACAGTTTGCCGACGAACTTGGCGAAAAATGGGGAGTGGGCAGAAAAGGCAATGACAACGGAGTAGTGATATTGGTAAAACCCAAAGAGGCAAACTCAAAAGGAGAAGCGAGAATATCTGTGGGATACGGTCTAGAAGGAGTAATTCCAGATGCAACGGCCGGACAAATTGTGGACAACGATATGATTACACAATTTCAAAAAGGAGAATATTACGCAGGACTAGACAATGCAACCACCACCATTTCAAAATTTGCTTCGGGAGAGTTTACACCCGGAAGTTACAAAAAACAGCATAAAAAGAATGGCTCATCGATGATATTTTTTGCCATTATTATCGTCGGTGTAGTTTACTTGTTGATGAGAATTTTTTCAGGCAAAAACAGCAATATCAGCAGCAAAGGCGACAGCAATGGAATACTATGGTTGCTATTGATGATGTTTGCTAGCGGCGGCGGCAGAGGTGGCGGCGGCTTCGGAGGCGGATCATCAGGAGGCGTCGGTTTTGGCGGCTTTGGTGGTGGAAGTTTCGGTGGCGGTGGCGCCAGTGGGAGCTGGTAAGTTAGTTCTAATGACACTTTTATTCGATGATGTTGTTTAGAAATTATCATTTTCGAAGAATTGAGATACATTTTATAATAAAAAAGGCAATTTGAATCAAACAAATTGCCTTTTTTTGTGTATATAAAGTAATCTATTTAAAAAATGTTTATATTTGAAAAAATAAAAAAATGACGAATAAAATTTTCAGACCTTTTATTTCAGTTTATCGCTTCTATTACGAAGGCTTTAAGGGGATGAAATTGGGGAAGACGTTATGGGCAATTATATTGTTAAAACTATTTATCATGTTCGTAATTTTGAAGATGATATTTTTCCCTAATTTTTTAAACTCACGGTTTGACACTGACAAAGAAAAGGGAGAGCATGTATTGGAAGAACTCACGAGACCTCGCTAAATAAAATCACAAAAAAAATCAACAATTAAAATCAATAAATATGCTATTAAACATTGACCCTAGTTTAGTGGATTGGTCAAGAGGTCAGTTTGCGCTCACAGCGATGTATCACTGGTTATTTGTGCCGCTCACTCTTGGTTTGTCCTTTATCATGGCGTTTACCGAAACATTGTATGTAAAGACAAACGATCCAGAATGGAAAAGAATCACCAAATTTTGGATGACTCTTTTTGGAGTTAACTTTGCCATCGGTGTGGCCACGGGAATTATTTTAGAATTTGAGTTTGGCACCAATTGGTCCAACTACTCTTGGTTTGTTGGAGACATTTTTGGTGCTCCGCTTGCCATTGAAGGAATTTTGGCCTTCTTCCTCGAATCTACATTTATTGCGGTTATGTTCTTCGGATGGAATAAAGTCAGCAAGCGTTTCCATTTAGTTTCCACTTGGTTGGTCGCATTTGGAGCCAACTTATCGGCATTGTGGATTTTAGTTGCCAATGGATGGATGAATTCACCCACAGGAACAATTTTCAACCCAGACACTGCTCGTAATGAGATGGTTGATTTCTGGCAAGTATTATTAAACCCCTACTCTATCAACAAATTCTTACACACCATCTCTTCCGGATTTATCACAGGAAGTATTTTTGTAGTAGGTGTAAGTGCATGGTTTTTACTTAAAAAAAGACATATTTTATTTGCCAAAAAGAGCATCATTGTTGGGTCGGTCTTTGGAATAATTACCACACTGTTTACCATATTTACAGGTGATGGTTCAGGTAACGAAATTGCCCTAAAACAACCGATGAAACTAGCTGCTATGGAGAGTTTGTACAAAGGGACAGAAAGTGCGGGATTGGTCACCGTGGGAATGCTGACCCCAGGGAAAAAAGTGAACGACGGGAAAGATGCATTTGTGTTTCGGCATGAGATTCCAAGCGCATTATCATTTTTAAGTTTTAGGAATTTTACAGCATTTGTTCCTGGAATTGATGATTTAATCAATGGAAATCCCGAGAGAGGCATTATCCCCATGCAAGAAAAATTAGACAAAGGGGTGATTGCAATCAACGCACTTTCCGTTTATAAAAAGGCGAAAAAGACCGGTGATTCACTTGCTGCAGCCACTTCGTTGGTGACCTTAAAAGAGAATTGGAATTATTTGGGATATGGTTATCTAACCTCTGTGGAACAAACCGTTCCGAATGTTCCTATGGTTTTTTACAGCTTTAGAATCATGGTGGGATTAGGATTCTTATTCCTACTAATTTTCACCGTTGCATTATGGTTAGTGATCAAAAAACCCATTGAAAATTACAAATGGTTCTTACGATTATCAATACTCTCAATTCCGTTGGTATTTTTGGCGGGACAAACAGGATGGATTGTAGCAGAAATGGGACGTCAGCCATGGGTAGTTCAAGATTTACTTCCTGTATCAGCCGCAGTTTCGCGATTAGAAGTAGGAGCCGTTCAAACCACGTTTATCCTATTTGCACTCATATTTACGGCCCTTCTGATTGCAGAAATCAGAATCATGATACAACAAATTAAAATAGGTCCGAAACAAAATGATGGAGGAGACAACTAATGACTGAATTATTTTCATATATCACTTTGCAGCAATATTGGTGGATGATCGTCACCTTATTAGGAGCACTTTTAGTATTTCTTTTCTTCGTGCAAGGAGGACAAACGTTTATCCTCACCCTTGGCAAAACAGAGAGAGAAAAATCGATGATTGTCAATTCGATGGGACGTAAATGGGAATTTACATTTACCACCTTAGTTACTTTTGGAGGTGCTTTTTTTGCCTCATTTCCACTATTTTACTCCACAAGTTTTGGCGGTGCATATTGGGTTTGGATGGCCATTCTTTTTAGTTTCATCATCCAAGCAGTTTCTTATGAGTTTCGCTCCAAACCTAAAAACTTTTTAGGACAGAAAACATACGATGTATTTTTGTTGATAAACGGTCTATTGGGACCACTTTTAATTGGAGTAGCCGTTGGCACATTCTTTACCGGATCTGCTTTCTCTGTAGAAAAAGCGAACATTGCAAACATCACTGGGAATCAGATAATCTCTGCTTGGGAACATCCTGCTCATGGATTAGAGGCAGTGCTCAATTTACAAAATGTGCTTTTAGGATTGGCGATTATGTTTTTAGCAAGAGTATTGGGACTGCTTTATATGATGAACAACATCGACAGTAAAGAGATGATTAAACGAGCAAAAAGGCAGCTAATCATCAACACAATTCCATTTTTAGTCAGTTTCTTATCCTTTGTTATCTGGACGTTTTTATCCGATGGTTTTGCCGTCAATCCAATTACACAAGAAGTTTACATGGAGCCATTTAAATATTTCAACAACTTTATAGCGATGCCTATACTGCTGATAATGTTTTTATTGGGAGTTGTGGGAGTCCTTTGGGGAATTGGAATTTCCATTTTAAAAACGACAACCAAAGGAATTTGGTTTGCAGGTTTAGGAACAATTCTCACAGTGTGGTCGTTGTTGATGAGCGTTGGATTCAACAATACAGCGTATTATCCATCCACATTTAACTTGCAAAGCTCACTTACCATTACAAACAGTTCTTCAAGTCTGTACACATTAACCGTGATGAGTTTTGTCTCCCTATTTATTCCCATCGTAATTGGGTATATCTGGTACGCTTGGAAATCGATCAACAATAAACGAATTGATGACGACGAAATGAATGAAGAAACACACATATACTAACGAAAGGAGATATTTATGCACACATACATCGTTCAAATTTTATGGTTACTCAGTTGGCCACTAATTATCATTGCAAGTTATCAGATATTGAAAATTGCATTGAAGATTTATAACAAATCACCTTATAGCAAATAGTGATTTATTGGAATTTATTAAAAAAGGGGCGCAAAGCCCCTTTTTTAATAAATGGATTATTTTAGATTGTTTTTAAACGAAAACAATTTTACTTTGAAGGCTCGGTAGCTTCTTCAAGGTCTCTAGAAAAATATGCGACAGTTGACGAATCACCTTTTCGAGTATCCATGTAAAACAATAAAATAAAAATTATTGAATCGTTACTTTGACTTGCTTAACTTCTTGATTATTTGTCATTCGAAGAATATAAATCCCAGCTTTTAGGGCAGTCAAGTCCATCTCGATCAATCCATTAACGCTAGAGGCAGATTTTGAATAAACTATTTTACCTACTATGTCGATCACACTAAAATCAACATTTGCAGCATTCTCAAGTATAATTGTGATATTCCCTTTTGTTGGATTAGGATATACAGAAAATGATGATGTGCTTATTTCTGCAACACTTTCATCTATTAACGTAATCATTTGAGAATAATTTGCTGCGCATAGACCATTAAATGCAGTTAATTGCACGTTATATTCACCTGGAAGCAAATATTCATAGGTAGGATTCGATTGCATCGAAGTGGTAGTATCAGACCCAAAATTCCACACATAAGAGGTTGCATTTGTCGACTCATTCAAAAATTCGACATTCAATCCTGACGCCAAGTATGAAAATTGAGGAGTAGGAATTGAGTCAACAATAACCATTGCAAACATTGAAGAAGTTTCGGAACAAGGACTTTCAACCACTGCATGAAAAACGGTAGTTTCCGTTAAAACACCAGGTGAATAAGTAGTTGCAGTATCTGCGATTGGCGACCAAGTTGTATAAGGAAAAACAGAGCTCTCCCATCTAACAACGGGCCAAATGTTGTTAATCAGGGTTAAATCAGGAGCAATACTTCCAATACAAATTGCAGTATCTCCGGTTACCCGACCACTGTTAAAACTACCACCCACACTTGAAAAAGAAGATGCTTCCAAAAACACACCAGAGTCGAATAATGCATCGTTCCCGTCACCAATTGCCATCTTTATATGATAGGTTTGACATGGGGTAACCAAAGCTTTAGCCGTTAATACATGCGTCATTCCATCAAAGACAATTGAAGTACTTACGGAATTATTGACATACAATGAACTATTTGAATTAGGATTTATAGTGTTGATTGTAACAGGCAAATTGGTTCCTGGTATTGTTGCAAGGTTTAAATTCGCATATTCACCAACTAATGGGTTCGGCCCACTTATAAAAAAACCAAAGACATCGTTATAACTGCCTCCAACAAATTCTGGATACTCTTCCGAAGCGAATATAAATCTAAACTCAACTGAATCTGAGCTTGGAACAAAGTCAAACTCTAATACTGCAGCGTCCTTAATCTGACCTGAAACCAAGAAAGCCAATTGAGGATCAGAACCAGCTACATTGTTTGTAGAAGCAAAATGGGATGAACTATCCGCAATATGAGCAACCAGTCCCGTAGACAAGACTAATCCACTAGGAAACCCTAATCCAGTGGGTATAGGACCCGTTGTAAATGCACCCAACGCGTTCAAATTTCCAGTATACTGTATATTAGAAAAACTTACACCAGAACCAGCTAAAACATTTTGGACTCCATTAGCAGGCAAAATGGCTGGAGTAATAATCAATTGTGCGGAAGAAAATAAAGTACTGATTATCAATACGAATAGTAGTGGAATTTTATTCATCTTGTTTTATATTTAATAATAAGATGTAATATTACTAAAAATAGTTGTAACATCTGAAATATTAACAATAAAAGCAAGAAAAAAACTAAACAACATCATCTGTAAGTTGAAAATAATTGAAAGAAAGAAATTAAAAGTGAATTTTAAATGGGGAATGGGGAA
>JBBRGJ010000156.1:0-7741 GCA_038240835.1 Bacteroidales bacterium
AGCAGTTCCAACCTACAATACAGAATGTGGACATTATATAAATTTATTCAAAGAATTTCCGGGAGCACGCAGGTTGGGTTCTGAAGGTGCAGAGTTTTCAACTGATTACATGTATGTTACCATGCCTTGGTGGGATATTTATGATCAAAAATCGAATGTAGGTTTATATTTGGCTTATCACGATCCAATTTGTCGGGTTAGTACCATGCACACGTATCTGATGCCGGATATGTCGGGGAATAGTAATGGAGATGCTTGGTTGCCGAAGGAACAAGCTGCCGGCAAACCAGTAGGATTGATTTTTTCGCACGTTCGATATCCGTTTATTAAATCAGGCGAAACCTTGGAATCAGGTGAATTTGTTATTCATGTTCATCAGGGCGATTGGCACACAGGGAGTCAGTTTTACAGAAAATGGTTTATGGCAAATTTCCCTTTTGACCACTCGAAAAGTTGGTTGCGTCAGAAACGAATGTGGTTTTCTTCCATTATTTATCAACCAGAAGATAGAGTTGTGACAGATTTTAAAGGTTATAACGAGTGGACAAAAGATGCAAAAGCCTATGGAATTACCTGCCACGAATTGATAGGCTGGAACAGTGGTGGCTTAGAACGCAACTATCCGAAGTATGTTCCAGAAGAAAAATTGGGTGGAAATGTGGAGTTTAAAAAGCTGTTGAGTTCCATCAAAGAACGAGGTGACAAATGTCTTATTTTTACAAATTATAATATTTTAGATGCAAGTACAGAATGGTATAAACGTGATCTACATAAATACATGGCTCAAAATCAATACGGTGGACAAGCTGTGGCAATGGGTTGGGGCGAAAGTACATTATTAGCCAGAAAAGGGTTGGATGTGCGTTACCATGCTTGGTCATCGGTAGTTCCAGGAATTCAAAAAATCCTCGATGACCAATTTGTACAATTGGTAAAAGATGGTGCTCAAGGTTTTCAAATGGACAAAATTATTTCAGGTGCATCGCTTGATTTTAATCCTTTGAATATACTCAAACCCGATGTAGCTTTGTGCGAGGGTTTGGTGCAAGCCATTGCCAACTTGGATAAAAAATGTAAAGCTATAAATCCTGACTTTGAGATGGCGGGAGAATCTGGTATTGATCGGTTTATTCCTTATTTCCCAGTCACTTATCGCAATGCAAAATTTCACTCTATTGCTAGCTTACGCTACGTTTTTCCTGAGTGGACTGCCTGCATTCATGTTTTTTATCCTCGTGATTTTAAAGGCGTTAATTCGGCAATTCTCAATGGTTCGGTTATTTGTGTAGAGCCAGAAGAATATCAGGGAAGTTTAAATCAACCGATATATAAAGACTTAGCAGAATATTTACAGGAAACGGACCGAATTCGTGAGGAGCTGAACAGTATTATTTTCATGGGTAAATTTTATGATAATCAACAGGGAACCGTTCATGAAATTGATTCCCGTGGGGCATTGTTGTACAAAGTACATGGCGATGCAAAAACCGATCAGCGCGCCATGGTAGTGGCAAGTATTGGTGTTGCTCCCACAAAATATGTTTGTAAATTTACGCATAGGGATGTCAAACAAGCCTTGCTCTATGCACCTTTTGAGAAAGTAAGAACAGTTAATGTGGGAGATACACTGACGATAAAACCAGAAGGTTTGAATATTTTGGTTGAAATACAGTAGAAGATATGAAATTGAAAAGTATGAAGAACAGGATTTATATCTTGCTTATTATAAATGTATTAACAGTAAATTTAGTTTTTTCGCAAGGGAAAACGGTCTTTGTGAAGTTGTGCAAAGGAGAAGATGCTACAGCGGCTGTGGTCAATGCAATAAAGCAATGTAAGGCAACAAAAGCTTCTAAGTTAGTCTTCGAGAAAGGCACGTACGAATTTCATCCTGATTTTGCACCTGATAAATACGTTTTTATCAGCAACAATGATCATGGCTTAAAAAATACAGTTTTCGATCTATCAGGAATGAAAAATTTTGAAATAGACGGTCAAGGTTCTGCATTTTTATTTCATGGCTATGTTTGTCCATTCTTGCTCGAAGGAGCAAAGCAGATTAGCATTAAAAACCTTTCAATAGATTATAAACGGACTTTTCATTCAGAAGGAATAATTGTAGAGGCTTACAAAGACAGTCTTGATTTGACATTTTCGGATGCTTTTCCATACAAAGTTGAAAACTACAGGCTGATGTTTTTCGATGAACAAAAAACGCTTTATCCGTATGGTCACCTACTCGAATTTGATTCTTCTAAAAAGGAGGTTGCATTTATGGCGCTCGACTACCTTGATGGTGTGGAAAACATGATGGCTAAAGAAATTCGCAAAGGGATAGTCCGGATTTATTTAAAAGATTTAAAAGGAAATGTAGGTAATACTTTAGTTTTTAATGCCAAAAATAGATTGGTTCCCGCATTTACAATTTCCAAAAGTCAGGATATAAACATTCAGAATGTTAGCATTTTTCACGCTGGTGGAATGGGCGTGGTGGCTCAATGTAGTCGTGATATTTTGCTTGATGGTTTGAAAGTAGTGGCAGCACCTGGCAGAATGGTAAGTCTAACTGCGGATGCAACTCATTTTGTAAATTGTAGAGGCAAAATTACCATCCAAAATAGCACCTTAGAAAGTCAGATGGATGATGCAGGCAATATTCATGGTGTGTATTTAAAAGTAGAGAAAGTGCTGTCAAACAATCAGTTGTTATTGAAGTTAGCTCATTTTCAACAGTTGGGGCTCGATATTTTATTTCCGGCTACAAATGTTGAATTTGTCACTCCAAAAGACTTAGCAACTTATGCCGAAAACAAAGTGAGTAAAGTGGATCGAATAAATCGAGAATACCTCAAAGTAACATTTAGTAAGCCTATTCCAAAAAATATTCAGCCTGGTGATTTGGTAGGCTCTCTTGATGATGCTCCTGATATTACCATTAAGAATAATAGCATTCAACGAAATCGTGCCCGTGGTTTTCTGTTGGGTTCGCGGGGTAAAATCGTTGTTGAGAACAATTATTTCCATACTTGGTGGGGCGCTATTGATTTGTATGCCAATGGAGTAGATTGGTTTGAGCAAGGCGGCGTACGCAATGTTACTATCAGAAATAACACTTTCGACAACTGTAATTACGGATTAAATGTTGGGTTGGGCGTTATTATAGTTTTGGCACAAATCGAAGAAAATCCTTCCAAAAAAAGCTATTACCACAAAAATATTTTGATTGAGAATAATACTTTCAGGGTCTATAATCCGGTGATTTTATCGATACATTCCATTGATGGATTGATATTTAGAAACAACAAAATTATTAATAACACAGATTATATAATGCCGTCTTGGTTTGAAGGTCAAAAATTGGAGCCTTTTATGATGAAGAACGTCCGCAATATTCACATTGAGCCTTAATCATACAAAAAATGAAATTAATTATAGTTGCCGTCATTACTTCTTTTCTGCTTATAGGTTGTCAAATCAATAGGATGAATGGTATTTCTGTTAAGAAAAGTAGCTCTATAATCAGTATCGATAATGGTTTGGTGGCTGTTAAGTATAATTTTAAAGATGGAACTTATTCTGCCTTTGACAATATTCGTAAGATAGAAGCTATCAGTAATGCAACGAGTCAAATAAATCAGTTTAACACTGCCGAAAAAGGAGTTTCGAATAGTTATACCATCACATCTACGAATGAGAAATTAGGTAAAGGCATCGTTTTATTAATTACCTCAAAAAAGGAAAAGTATCCCAATCAGTTGTTGAAAATTAAATTGTTCGAAAATCAACCATTTATTATTTTACAAAGCGGTATCGAAAATAATTTATCTGAGCCTTACGTTGTAAAAAACTTTTCTCCTATTGCCAACACATCTATTTTTAAGGGCTTAAATCTGAAAGAGAACTTTAGGTTACTCGATGGCGAAGGTGGCGGAATTGAGACTTATATCAGAAAAGAGCCTGCGATTTTGACACAAAACAATGCCATTCTCAGTTTTGGAAATGAAAAAAATAGGTTTAGTTTGGTTGCTGGTGGTGCTTCTTATCAGGAGTTTGAAAAATTTGTGTCGATTACTGAAGATAGAAAAAGAGAGCCTGATTTCATAAAGCTTGTACCAAACCTAAAACTATTGGAGTACGTAAATCTAGGTGATAGTGAGCATGATGAGTTACCACAATACATGGCTATTGATAAATTTGAGAATAAAACAAAGTTTAAGTTTGCAGGGAGTTTTGCTGAAGCAAAATCTATAATTTACAATACTGGAGATATCCGAATAGACCTTAAACAGCTCGATATAACAAAAAGTTATACGCTGGGAATTGTTTGGGGGAGCAATTATTCCGCGCATCGACAATCTGTATCATTGTTGAAAAATGGAAAAGAGCAAGGGCTTTTACCTTCTACTTTACTTCCCGATCTTTCAATTGGAAAAGATCCTGACATTCACTTTTTTTCCATCACGCCAGATATGATGCATGCAGGAATGCCTTCATTTATTATTAAAAAAGATGGCGGATCAAATACTGTACTGAGTGAGATTACATTATTTGAAGGTGAATTAGCAACCGAAAAATTGCTGACTGCCTTTAAGATTGGCCAGTCCGCCTCAGAATTTAAAAATGTAAAATTGAGTCTTTATGCCGAGGATCCTATTGGTAAATTAGTAGGTGCTGGAAAAACTTATTTTGCCGAAAATGATGCTTTTTACATTGATTTTTCTACTGTCAATCCCTTAGAGTCTGCGGAGAAATACGCGAATACTGTAAAAGAAGTGCAGAATGTTAAATTAAACTATTACTATTTTCCCACAATATGTCTTTGGTACGCAATGCAACCACTTTATGGGGGGAAAGGAAATGAAACTACTCGGGCAATCAATGATTCGCCTGGCGCAGTGAACGAAATGAAATCGGTAAAAGATTCGGGTTGGTTGAAATACAGCACAATGGCTATTCGGTTAGTGCCAGACTGCTATGCTGAAGATAATGAAAACGGATGGTGGGATGACAAGCATTGGCAACTATATGGGAGTGGGAGTGAAGTGAATCAAGGTACAACTGAGATGGTTTTGCCAGGAGCGCATTATAGAGAACCTTATGAAACAACTAAAAAGTGGACCGAAGCAGTAATTGCTTTGGGTGGTTTACCCTTCACTTATTTTCAAACTGCAGTTCGCTCCAAGGACTATTGCGAGCAATTTCCAAGTCACATGCTTCATAATCAATCTTTTTATGAAGTGAAAAATCAACATAACAGTATTAATAAACAGTTTGGAACTTACGATTTTACGGATACTAGTTTTGTCGCCCACATGCAAGATGTCTATAAAAATTTGAATAACGCTGGCATTGCTGGGATGATGTTCGATTATCCATACACTGCTTGGGCTCCTTATGGCGGAATGGATGACAAATATTGCACTACAGCAAGTCATTACAGACGTGTTTTCGAATTAGCAACCAAGGGCTTAGGTGAGAAATCATACGTTCATGAAAGAAATATCCGCAGAGGTTCAGATATTACAATGGGTGTTGTTCAATCTCAGCGTATTTGGGGCGATAATGATGTGTTGAATTCAGAAATGGTAATGAGAGGCGGCTTGCGTTGGTACAAAAATAGAGTGCTTTACAATTATGATATGGATGCGAAAAGCTTATCAAGAGCAATTCCATCTGATTCGGATGATGGCGTTAATAAATTGCTGACAATGTCTTATGTCACGGCTTCAAGGTTGTTACTCGGACAAAGTTTTGCGATTACAAGTTCAGAGAATATATTCAAATTATCACGAATTTTTCCATACCATCAATCTCCGCAAAGTGCACGTCCCATAGATGCTTTTTCGAGTGATTATCCTCGTATCTATGATTTTAAGGTTGATAATAAATGGCATCAATTGACATTTTTCAATGAAGATAATGAAAATCCAAAAACAATTTCTGTGGATTTATCGGGAACGCCTGGATTTGGTGGAATGGGTTTAGATAAAAACGCTAGTTATTATGTATATGATTTTTGGAATAATCAGTTGGCTGGTGAATTTAAAGGAAGCGATGTTTTACAACAAAATTTGAGAAAAGGAGAAGCTCGAATGATGTCAGTGCATCAAAAAGAGAATTTTCCGCAAGTGTTATCGACCGACAGACATTTGATGCAGGGATATTTGGAATTATCAGACATCCACTGGGAAAACAACAAACTTACTGGAAAAGCAAAAATGATCCAAAACGAACCCATGAAGATTATTATTGCCAGCAATGGTTTTATTTCTAAAAATGTCAGTTCATCCATCGGCAACGCTTCTATAAAAAATCTGACGAACGAGCTGATAGAACTCACTCTACTATCTCCTGTGGGAGAAAATTTAGATTGGACTGTTGAATTTTAATTTACAAATATTTAATAATGAGAAGACTAGTTATTTTATCGATACTCTTAATGGCATATTTGATGCATGGTGAAGCCAAAACAATTAACGGTGTCACCATTTCGGAATCATCAATTTTTGTGAGTATTGAAAATGAATTTATAAGAGTTAAATACGACTTAAACAAAGGAGTTTATTCTGCTTATGACAAAGTACGTGATGTTGTAGCAATAAGTGAAATTACAAGCCAAGTAAATGATTTTAACTCCGCAGATAGTGGAGTAAAAAACAGTTATAAAATTTTGCCAGTAAATGAAAATTTGGGCAAAGGTGTTATTCTCCTGATTATGTCGAATAAGGCGAATTATCCCGAACAATTATTATCCATAAAATTATATCAAGGTAACCAGTTTATTATTTTTAGAAGTGGAGTCAAGAACACATTAAACGATTCTTATGTTTTGAAAAGTTTTTACCCCATTACAAACGCCTCGATTTTCAAAGGGGTTGACTTAAAAGAAAATTTCAATTTGCTTGATGGTGAAGGCGGTGGAGTTCAAACGTTTATTCATAAAGATCCATTTTTGCTAACTCAAAACAACTTTATATTGAATTGTGGAAATAAAGAAAATCGATATACGCTAGTTGCAGGTGGCCTAACGTACAATGAATTTGAGAAATTTGCATTTATAACCGATGGATATGAGCGTAAAATGGAGTTAGCTGCTTTGGCAAAAAAATCTCAGATTATGGATTATGTCGATGCAGGAAATACGAATTATTGGAAAAAGTCAACACATTTTAATATCGATAAGTCGGATAAAATATTCAACATTAATTATACGAATGGATTTACAGCCGCCAAAACTGTTATTTATGATAAAAAGGAATTAAAAATTGAGTTGAAAAATTTGGATAAGACCAAAATCTATACCTTGGGATTTGTTTGGGGTTCTTATGACTCAGATATTATTCAATCCGTTCATTTACAATTAAATGATAAGCTTATTGAACTAATTCCTCCAACTCGTTTGAATAACCTGCAAGAAGGCGGAGATCCACAGCTTTTTTTGACAGAGATTAGTCCTGAAATGATGAAAGATGGCTTACCCACCATTTTAATTAAGAAGAACAGTGGATCAAATTGTTTGCTGAACGAGTTAGTACTTTTTGAAGGAAAAGTTTCATCAAACTTGCTTAAAACGCCACTTTCAGCAAATAAAACGACCCCGAATCGGTTCGAAAATATAAAATTCAACCTTTTCTCAGAAGATCCCGTTGGGAAATTAGTTGAACCTGGCGAAACGTATTTTCCTGCTAAGGATGAATTTTATGTGGATTTTTGCACTCGAAATCCTCTTGAATCTGCCGAG
>JBBRGJ010000157.1:0-7728 GCA_038240835.1 Bacteroidales bacterium
ATTCTTCTCATCGATTGGAATTAAAAGGAAACAGTTTAAGAAAAAACATGTAATTTTGTCATACCATAAGTTCTTTGAATCAAACTAAAAAAGGGGTGGTCAGTTTGCCGGAATGGGTGGTCAGTATCACCGGAATATCCATTTATGCATATTATTGAATTTCATAAACTTTATTTACTGCAAAATTACAATTTTAATGTTACCTATATATTAACTGAAATAAATTGTTACAAAATTGTGTTTGCAAAGATAAAAATATCAAAGCTCTTTGAAAAAATGCAATTAGAGAATTAAGACTTTCACTTGAATAGAGTATAGGATTTCCCAAACAAAAAAAGAGCTGCAATAAATTGCAACTCTTTTGGTGTCCCCGGGGGGGCTCGAACCCCCGACCCATTGATTAAGAGTCAATTGCTCTACCAACTGAGCTACAGAGACATTTTTCCGTTTGCAAATGTACATTATTTATGTGTACTAGCAAAAAGTTTATTTATTTTTTGAATGCTATTTTTGTCGATTGATCTACGCCCGAAGGAGTTTAAATCTCTGATTTTTACTCCTTCGAGGATGCTCGGAAAATTACAAAAACGAGTTTTTGAATTTTACGGCACAACTGAGCTACAGAGACATTTTTCCGTTTGCAAATGTACATTATTTATATGTACTAGCAAAAAGTTTATTTATTTTTTTGAATGCTATTTTTGTCGATTGCTCTACTCCCGAAGGAGTTTAAATCTCTGATTTTTAAACTCTACTTTACACAACCCTTGGCATTTTAGCCATCAATGTCGTAAATATCATCCGCGTGGTCACCATCGTTTTTGCCGTTCACGCCTACCCCAAACAAATGGAATTCAATCATGATTATATCTTTAATGTTGTGGTTTATATTTTCACGTTTTTGATGTGGATCTTTATTGTAAAACATGATAAATTGAAGTAATATCCATACTTCTATTTCAAATTAATTCAACAAATAATACCGATTCTCAAATCAAATTAATCCATAGGTTAATTTGAAATTTAGCATGGCCTGATGCTCGATGCGAATTTTAGTTTGGGTTTTGATTGAGTTAAAGCATATTCGCATTCGGCATTCGGATACAGTATTAGCACACGGTATTATTCTGACTTTCAAGATCGTTCAAATTTTCAAGTTTCTTCTTTTGCAGAAAATCATAGATTCCTCCCATATGTTCGCGCACCTTTGTATTGCCAAATTCATAGACCTTGGTCACCAAACCATCCAGAAATTCACGGTCGTGTGAGACAATGATTGCAGTTCCATCAAAAGCCTTAATGGCCTCTTTTAGCACCTCTTTTGAAGGAATATCCAAGTGATTGGTAGGTTCATCTAGAATGAGTAGATTGACAGGTTCCAATAGCAATCGGATCATTGCCAACCGACTTCGTTCTCCACCAGATAGCACTTTCACCTTTTTATCCGAGGCTTCACCTCCAAACATAAAAGAACCCAGAATATCTCTCAGTTTTGTCCGAACATCGCCCACGGCAACATTATCCACCGTTTCAAAAACTGTAAAATTTTCATCCAATAGCGAGGGCTGATTTTGCGCGAAATATCCAATTCTCACATTGTGTCCAAGTTTTAAAGTTCCCGAATAGGCAATCTCCTCCATGATGCACTTAGCAAGGGTACTTTTCCCTTCGCCGTTTTTACCTACAAATGCGACCTTCTCGCCTCGGTTTATCACCATTCCGATGTTGTCAAGAATCAAGCTATCTCCATATTTCTTGGTTAAATTCTCTATCTCCACATGAAGGGAACCCGAGCGAGGCGCTGGTGAAAATTTAAGACGTAATTGGGACGTATCTTCCATATCCACTTCAATTCGATCCAACTTATCGAGCTGTTTCACTCTCGATTGAACCTGAGTTGCTTTGGTGGCTTTAGACCTAAAACGATCTATAAAATCTTGAGTTTCCTGTATCTTTTTTTGTTGATTCTCGAAAGCTCGTACTTGCTGTTCATGCCTTTCTTTTCGAAGTTCCAAATATTTGGAATAACTAACTTTGTAATCATAGATCCTCCCCAACGAAATTTCGATCGTCCTGTTTGTTACCAAATCAATAAAAACCTTGTCGTGCGAAACCAGTAAAATGGAATTTCCTGAATTTACAAGAAAATTTTCCAACCACTGAATAGATTCTATATCCAAATGGTTAGTCGGTTCATCCAATAAGACAACGTCTGGATTTTGAAGCAGGATTTTCGCCAATTCAACACGCATACGCCAGCCTCCACTAAATTCCGAGCATTGTCTGTCGAAATCGCTACGATGGAAGCCCAAACCAAGTAATGTTTTTTCTATTTCGGCGAGAAAATTTCCACCGTCAAAAATTTGTACATGTTCATAAGCATTGCTCAGTTTCTCTATAATTTGAGTGTATTCTTCAGACTCATAATCCGTCCTTTCTGAGAGTTGCTTCGTTAAAAATTGAATATTCTCCTGTAATTTATTGAATTGCTCGAATGCTTTTTCGGTCTCTTGCATCACCGTTGTACCTTCATTGTGAATCATATGCTGAGGCAAATAACCAATGGTTAAATCTGGTGAAGTGACAACATTTCCACTTGTTGGTTTCCCTTTGCCCGCTAGCAATTTCAGCAGCGTGGATTTTCCCGAACCGTTTCGACCCACCAATCCTATTTTATCTTTCGAATTTACAAGGAATCCTATATTGTCTAATAATCGTTTGTCGTCGAAATCGACAGTAAGTTGTTCTATTGAAATCATGTATGTTATTGAATTGTAATCTAATTCGTTGTTTATATTGTGTCAAAAGCGATTTTCACATCACTTGATAGCGTATAAGATCATCGGAAAACTGAATCCATTCTCCTTCACCGAGTGCCTAAAACTTGATTTATACGTAATTGTTTTAATTGGGGGAAAAGTGGTCCGTTCGATAAAATGATCTCTCTTGACACAATCCAAAAGATTTTTCGGAACATATAATTCAACGATTCCAAAATTCTTTCTATTCAAACTTAATAATATTCTTGGCTAATTTTTTAACGATCAAAATTTTCGCTCATTTCTGTTTTTATTCTGTAATATTCTATTTTGCATGCTGTCTTTAATTCTACAATGTTGGGGTTTTGGCTAATTTTACCAATGTTAAATATAGCAAATATACGCAAATATTTTGGGATATGCAATTAGAGACCGATGCAAAACCCCAACCTCCTCGTTATTTAAAAACTTAAACTACTCATTTACAGCAGTAATCACGATAGCTATCGTGAGCAGTTTGATTTTCTCAAAAGTCTTGATTTTAAACTTTTGCAACACTTTCAATTATTGAAAATCCTATTGATTTACGAAGGTCCATTTTAATGAAAGCTCTACAATTATTATTATTATTATTCCAAATTTCTAATCAAGGCAAAAAGCATTTTTGAGATTTCTTCGAGTTTGAACTCGAGACGAATAAAGTCTTCTTTTGAAATAGCATGATTATCATTTAGAAAATCAATAATTGCAGAGCATTCAAAAGCACTTCCACGAGCGATTACCATAAAGTTTTTTCTGTCTTTATTGCTAAACCTTGATGAACCTTCAGCAATATTAAGTATGATACTAAAAGATGCCCGTTTGAATTGATCGTTTACATGTTTGTCAAATTTATGATTAGAAATCAAAGCATTCGTCTCATTAGCAAAATCCTTTGCCTTTTGATAAACAGATAATTTTTTAAAATCAAACATAATGTATAACGATTAGGTGGATAGATTAAATGGGAGAATAGTTCACTTAAGAATCAAACTGAATAGAAAGAAAAGTGAGTGAGAGTTCTGAGAAACAGAACGAGAGTGAATTTGGTCGCTCGAAAATCTCGCTCTCAAAAATTTGAAGGAATAGAAGAAAGAAAGAAAGAAAAGAGAGAAAGAAGAAGTAAAAAGAAAGAAAGAGCGAGTGTCAGTGCGAGTTCTGAGAAACAGAACGAGAGTGAATTTGGTCGCTCGAAAATCTCGCTCTCAATCTCACTCTCGCTCTGTTTAAAGCTCCCCCTTCAGGACTTGAACCTGAGACCCTCTGATTAACAGTCAGATGCTCTAACCAACTGAGCTAAGGAGGAATTTTGGTTACAAAATCTAAATATTGTTGATCATATTTTGAATTTTGTGAGTGCAAAGTTAGCAATAATTTCAGAATAAACAATACCTTTGCAAAAAAATCATTAGAAAAAATCTTTATCAATTAATTATCAACTACTTTAATTTTAATATTAATGAAAAAAAAAGTACTAGGAATGGGAAATGCGTTGGTGGACATCATGACCATTTTGACCACAAACGATGTTTTGACCCAATTTAACCTACCTAAAGGAAGCATGCAACTTGTAGATCAAACGTTGTATTTAAACATTCAAGAAAACACCAATCACCTTCAAAAACAATTGGCTTCGGGTGGTTCAGCGGCTAATACGATTCATGGAATTGCGAAACTGGGCATCGAAACTGGTTTTATTGGCAAAGTTGGCACCGACGAAATGGGCCAATTTTTCAAAATTGATTTGTCTGCCAACAATATCACTCCGTTTTTAATCGAAAGCAATACTCCTAGTGGCGTGGCAACGGCATTGGTAAGCACAGACTCTGAAAGAACTTTTGCTACATTCTTGGGTGCTGCATGCGAATTGGAAGCGAGCAATATCAACCACGAACATTTCAATAGCTATGATATTTTTCACATAGAAGGATATTTGGTGCAAAACCACGAACTAATTGAAACAGCCATCAAGACAGCGAAAGAGAAAAACCTAAAAGTATCTATAGACATGGCCAGTTACAACGTTGTAGAGTCGAACATCGATTTTCTAAAACGTATCATCATGGATCATGTAGATATTATTTTTGCAAACGAAGACGAAGCGCGTGCTTTTACCGGAATGGAACCTGAAGAAGCGGTGATTGAACTAGGTAAGTATTGCGACATTTCAATTGTAAAAATAGGTAGTAAAGGTTCGTTAATCTATAAAGACGGTGAGGTTTCGAGAGTTGAAGGAAGATTAGCAAAATGTATCGACACAACCGGTGCTGGTGATATTTATGCTGCAGGCTTCTTATTCGGACTTGCAAATGATCTTCCATTGGCAGTTTGTGGACAAATTGGAACTATTTTGGCAACTAAAGTAGTAGAAGTAATTGGACCAAAACTTTCGGAAAACCAATGGATCGAAGCTAATATTGAAATAAATAGTCTCTTTTCTGTTATTTAATCGTCGAAAATCACTCAATTTTTCAAAATCTTTCTAATAAAAAGAATATTTTTTATTATTTGACTAAAAGAAAAATTAACGCATAATCAACTGATATCAAACCCTGTAAGATGTTAAATTCTTACAGGGTTTGATGTTTTCTATCGAATAATTGGCTATTTGTATAACTTTTAAGGTATTTTGCGAGAATAAATTTCATTATTCAATTCCTTTTTCCTAATTTTACGCACAATAAAATTATTATCAATACCTATATAATTAGTTTATGAAAGTATATCAAACAAGTGAAATTAGAAATTTAGCACTAATTGGCGGTGCCAAGGCAGGCAAAACTACACTTGCTGAAGCGATTTTGTTTCAAGGTGGAGTCATTACTCGTAGAGGTTCGGTGGATGATAAAAACACTGTTTCCGACTACAGAGATATTGAATTAGAGAGAAAAAACTCTGTTACAGCTACTGTATTATATTCAGAGTTTCAAGGTGTCAAAATAAATTTTATTGATTGCCCAGGATTCGACGATTTTATTGGCGAAGTAATTGGTGCATTGAGAGTTGCTGATACAGCTTTGATGGTTGTTAATGCACAAACTGGCGTAGATGTTGGAACAGAAATCGACTGGCGTTGGACAAAAAAGATGGAAAAACCTGTCATTTTTGTGGTAAACCAACTTGATCATGATAAAGCTAACTTTGAAGAAGCTTTACGCCAACTTCAGCACACTTTTGGTCAATCGGTGACCGTCGTTCAATATCCTGTCAACGCCGGAACTGGCTTTGATAGTGTAATTGATTTATTACAAATGAAAATGTTGAAATTTCCTACCAATGGTGGAAAAGTTGAAACTTTAGATATTCCTGCAACAGAAAAAGCGAAAGCGGAAGAGTTGCAAGCAATTTTAATGGAAAATGCAGCTGCAAACGACGAATCATTGATGGAAGTATTCTTCGACAAAGGGGAACTTACCGAAGAAGAGCTCAATCGCGGATTAAAAGCAGGGATTATAAGCCGTGGGATGTTCCCAGTTTTCTGCGTTGCCGCTAAAACCGATCAAGGAACTGCTCGATTGATGGAAAACATCAAAAACATTACTCCTGCACCAAACGAAGTAGAAGGATTAAAATCAACTACCGAAAAAACGTTCGTTTGCAGTGGCAGCGAACCTACGTCTCTATTTGTGTTTAAAACTTCTATTGAGCAACATCTTGGAGAAATGAGTTTGTTTAAAGTTGTTTCTGGTGATATCAATGAATCCGCTGATTTATACAATCCAAACACCGATTCAAAAGAACGTGTCACACAAATTTTGACAATTGCTGGAAAAAACAGAGAAAAAGTTGAAAAACTTTGTGCTGGTGATTTTGGTGCTTTTATTAAATTAAAAAATACTCACAGCCAAAACACGCTGAATAGTCTTAAAGCAGGTGACATCAAGGTAGAACCTACTAAATATCCAAATCCAAAATTCAGAACTGCCATCAAAGCAAAAAACAGTGTGGATGATGAAAAACTAGGTGGATTATTGGCTGATTTGAAAAAACAAGATCAAACTCTTATTCTTGAATATTCAAAAGAACTAAAACAAATCTTACTATCGGGTCAAGGAGAACAACACCTTAACACCGCTAAATGGTTTATCGAAAAAGCAAACAAAGTAGAGGTAGATTTTTATCCTCCACGTATTCCATACCGCGAAACTATTACCAAAAATGCGGAAGCAATGTATCGCCACAAAAAACAATCTGGCGGTTCGGGTCAATTTGCCGAAGTTCATTTACTAATTGAACCTTGGACAGAAGACAAAGTAAAACAAACAAGATTTCCAATACGTGCTACTGAAGAACATCCATTGTCATGGGGTGGGAAATTAGTATTCAACAACTGTATTGTTGGAGGTGCGATTGACGCTCGTTTCTTGCCTGCTATCCTAAAAGGAATTATGGAAAAAATGGAAGAGGGTCCTTTAACAGGTTCGTATGCTCGTGATATCGTAGTAAACGTTTATGACGGAAAAATGCACCCTGTAGATTCCAATGAAATGGCCTTTAAACTAGCTGGTCGTAACGCATTTAGAGAAGCATTTAAAAATGCTGGTCCAAAAATTCTTGAACCAATATACAGTCTAGAAACAATGGTTCCTGCTGACAGAATGGGTGATTGCATGACCGATCTTCAAGGCAGAAGAGGCGTAGTAATGGGAATGGACAACGATGGTGAATATCAAATCATCCGCGCTAAAGTTCCTTTGGCTGAAATGAACAAATACTCTACTTCGTTGAGTTCAATCACAAGCGGAAGAGGTTCATATAACATGAGTTATAATGATTACCAACAAGTTCCGATGGATGTTCAAACAGCTTTGCTTAAAGCTTACGAAGAATCACAACAAGATGACGAATAGTTTTCTTGTCAATTATAAAAAAAGGTCCAAACTTCGGTTTGGACCTTTTTTTATATGTAATTGCAAAAAATCGCAGAAAA
>JBBRGJ010000158.1:0-7713 GCA_038240835.1 Bacteroidales bacterium
GGCGCGCAACATTTTATCTTCATACTCTATGATTCCACCCAAACTGACAATCTCTTTTTCAGTATTAAGTCTGCCACGCATGCTGTCTTTGATAGAACGAGGTTGTTCGTATATCTCTTTCAGCATAAAATGTTCAAAACCTCCTTTTTCAAGTTGGTTTAAGCTCATTTCTAAATGTTGAACGTAGGGTGTAGAAGCGATGTTGTCGATGCCGAAAATCTCTAATTTCTTGCCTGGCTCTAAAACAGCAATTTCCTCTTCGTTTAAATAGACTACATTTCTAGTAAATTCTACTAATGGAGCTCCATCCGATGCAATAAAATATTCGTTTTCTCCTATTCCAATGACCAATGGACTCCCTTTTCTAGCACAAATCAATTGTCCTGGATTGTTTTTGGAAATAACCACAAGGGCATAAGTGCCAACTACTTGGTTAAGTGCAATTCTAACTGCCTCCGAAAGTGAAACAGTCTCGTTTTTTAGAATTTCCTCAATTAAAAGAACTAATACCTCGGTGTCTGTATTGCTATTAAATACATAACCACGGTTGATCAACTCAATTTTTAAAGTAGAGTAATTCTCTATAATTCCGTTATGTATTAAAGCAATTTCGCCATTTTGAGAATAATGGGGATGCGCATTCTCGTCATTAGGTTCTCCGTGGGTTGCCCAACGTGTGTGACCAATTCCGGATTTTCCACTAATATCTTTACCAATTACATGCTCTTCCAAATTAGAGACTTTGCCTCTGCATTTTTGAATTGAAATATCCTTTGAGTCTGTTAATAACGCAACGCCTGCACTATCGTAACCACGGTACTCGAGACGTTTTAATCCTTTTATTAGAATTGGATAAGCTTCTCTATAACCTGTGTAAGCAACTATTCCACACATGATTCTCTGTTTTAAATGTTAATCTAAATAAGTATATGATAATTCCAATCGAAGGGGTTTGTTTTTGCTTGAAGTGATGGTTGGATTATATCCAGAAAAGATCAAACGATTCCCGTAAATCGATCGTCCAGAAATAAACATCGTGAGCCCATAATCTGGAGTTTCAGAGTTAATTAACTGTTGGATGTATCTGGTGATTCTAAAACGATAATCATTAGTAGCGGCGTTGTACATGCCTCCAAAATAAGCGTCACCTTCTGTGATAGCATCATCTGGAATAAACTGATATGAGCCAGTTCCTGAGTTTTTCGCTAAGGTGATTTTCTGTGGACAGTAAAATCCATTTCTGTTCGTGAGCATATTTGTGATTACCAATTCAGCTCTGTTTATAATAACTCTTCTGTCTTTAAATTGTTCTCTAATCGATGGGAATTTTAAATAAGCATTTACGCCACCACCAGGTTGAAGATACAACTCTTGTGCGCCCAATGTAGTGTCGTGATTTAATACCTGATTCCTGAATTGAACGGTCGCGCTAGCATAACCTTTATGGTCATATTTGTTGGCTCTTACACAGTCATCTTCGACAAGTAATCTGAATGTTTGATTCGATTCTGTGGTGTGGTAATAAAAGTAAATTCCAGAAACTGTAGATTTGTTTATTCCCAAATAAACCATGTGACCAGCACCAATAGAGTTTTCGGCTGTAATCAGTAACCCTTTAAAATATTCTTTAAAATTGGTGTTGTCAAATAGTTCCGACTGACCAGATTTGTCGAATATTTTTGATTGCCCCCAACTTGTTTTTAACTTTATTCTAAATTGAGCATTTGTAGTATCTGTTGCCGACATTATTGGCGTTGAAATTCTTGTTTGATAATACAAAGAAGGATTGTTGTTGAGAGGCTTTTGCTTTGTATTTACGTTGAAAAATTGGTGATAAGTTGCGGATGAAGATAAACTCTCATCCAATTCATATACTTTAAAGTTGACCCCAGAATTGGTGTCTCCATAAAATCCACGATACGAGATAACCAATACCACTGAATCCAAAACTGGATTGCCTGAGAATTGAACATCTCTGGAAGGTAGATGGAATTGGGTGGCAAATCCGGCTTGGGTAATGCCAAAAAAAGGATCGTTAATCCATCCAACCACGTTTTGACTCAAACCAGAAGTAACAATGCTGTCTTCTATGACAGAATAAGCAGAGATTTCGGTAGAATCTGAAAAATTTGTGCCGAGTCGATCGGAGGGTGGTTGAAAGTCTAACCCAATAGAGTCTTCGTTTTTTGTACAGCTATTTAAAGCCAATATTATAATCAACAAGAAGAGTTGAGCTGTTTTTCTTAAAAGCAATGTTTTATTCAAGGGTAATTGTTTTTAATGTTTTTCTAGTGAAAATTAGTTATTTGGTTAAAACCTCAACAGGGATCATTAATTCATCATAAAAATCATTGACCAAGGTGACAAAATTCTCTTCTGCATTGTATGCAAACATTGGTTTTGAAAGTTGAGAAAGGTACGTGCGTATTTCAGGATTTATCATTTCACTCCCAATCACAAAGGCATCCGAATAATCAGCTGCAGCTTTAATGGTTGATATATAACTTGGCGTTTTGAAATGCTTGTGATCTGCTGCTGGAATTCCGTCAAATTTTAAATTGTCGACAAAGTTAGGATTTAATGCTTCCGTAAAATCGTCATTGTAAAATGAGAAAACTACTTTTGAATCAGCAAATAGGGGACTGTCTTTGTACATCCTTTTAATATACAGCGGAATAAGATGAGACATCCATCCATGACAGTGAATAATATCAGGCGCCCAACCCAGATTTTTGATGGTCTCTACTACGCCACGAGCGAAAAATAGAGCACGTTCATCATTGTTGGGGTAAAAAACTTCATTTTTATCTCTAAGTATCAGTTTTTTATGAAAATACTCCTCGTTGTCGATGAAATATACTTGAATACGTGCCGATGGTAAAGAGGCTACTTTGATAATCAACGGATGATCGGTATCGTTGATGATGATGTTCATTCCTGACAACCGAATTACTTCGTGAAGCTGGTTACGACGCTCATTTATACATCCAAAATTGGGCATAAATAATCTGATTTCTTTGCCTTTTTCTGAAATTCCATAGGGAATTGATTTGCAATTTTTTGCGATTTCACTTTCACATACGTAGGGAGAGATCTCTTGTGAAATAAACAACACTTTTGGTTTACTCATAGCCGATGATGCTTTTTTTACTTCTTTTCTGTTTCTGCAAAGTTACTCATTTTTTTTGAATTATTCAATAACGCTCCGTGTTAAAACTTATCTATTCGTATTATAATTTCGTAATTACATAGATATTCTCTGTGAATTTCCTATTTCGGAGTTCCTTGATCTTATTTTATCTATTTTTTTAATATAGTACGCTGTTTTTAACCCTTTTTGTTTTAGTTGACCTACTGCTAACGATGCTCTCAGTTGTTTTGTTGTGCGAATATTAAAATAAAATACCGTTTAGTTTTTTTAGAAGTGATCTTTTCTGAAAATTATTCAGGAATTATTGTCTGATTTTCCACAAATAAAAAAAAAATAAAAAAAAATAAAAAAAATGCGCTGTAGTTTGAAAAAAAATCTAATTTTGCGTATGAATTTTTAAAGATAATCTTATAAACTAAATATTTTCATGTACAAGATTAATAAACACCCCATTCTTGATATCCCTCAAAACGAGGAGACTTCATTTCTTTACAAAGGAAAAACAATTACTTGTCAAAAAGGGTATACCATTGCGGCAGCTATGCACCAAGCGGGATTCCCTATCCACAGTCACAGCGTGCATCATCGAGAACGAAGTTTGGAATGTGGTATCGGAAAGTGTGGTGCCTGTGAAATGCTTGTGGATGGACAAATTAAACGTATTTGTATCACTCTTACGGATGGCGTGAAAGAGGTGGCCGAAGTCCCTGCTGATTTCGCAGCGGATCCCATCGCTTATCCTCCAGCCAAACCAGTGAAAATATATAAGACTCAAGCCGTAATTATTGGAGCTGGTCCTGCCGGACTCGCTTGTAGAGAACTTTTGAATGAGTTTGAAATTAGAAATATTGTAGTAGATAACAATGCGACCATCGGTGGACAGTTTAATATGCAAACACACCAATTCTTCTTCTTCGAAAAAGAGAAGAAATATGGTGGAATGCGTGGTTTTGATATCGCATCTACGCTTGCTGGTGATAATCACGATGGAATTTTACTCAACTCTACAGTTTGGGATGTTCTTGATGGAAAACGAGTGGCTGTTAAGAATATTTTGACTGACGAAGTTTATTACATCGATGCTGATTATATTGTAACGGCAACGGGTGCTGTGCCTTTTGTGCCTGCATTCGAAAATGATGATCTTCCGGGTGTATATACCGCTGCTGTTTTTCAAAAAATGATGAATGTTGAGCATACTCTTCTTGGGAAAAGTGTGCTAACAGTAGGCGCCGGAAATATTGGATACTTAACTTCTTATCAAGGGTTTCAAGCAGGTGCTAACATTAAAGCCATCATCGAAGCTCTTCCAAGAGAGGGTGGTTTTCCTGTGCAAGCAAATCGTGTTCGCCGATTGGGGATTCCTGTGCTTACCTCTCATATGCTTCTTAAAGCAATCCCAAATGAAAATCACGATGGTATTATTGGTGCTGTGGTGGCTAAATGCGAAAATTTTAACCCCATTCCGGGTACCGAACAAATTATCGATGGAATTGATGTCATAAATATTTGTACCGGATTGGTGCCCGATGATCAGGTATTGATTAAAAGTAGACAAGTTTTTGGAATGAATGCCTTTGGAGTAGGTGATGCCATCAGAATTGGCGAAGGAACCAGCGCCGTATTAAGAGGCAAACAAGCGGCGTATGAAATCGCCATGCAAATGGGGGCAAAAGTAAATTATAGCGATTACCTAGAAATATCAAAAGAGTACATCGATTCTCAGCAACATCCAATTCAAGTGATTGAAAAACCATATCAACCAACCGTGGAACGGATGAACGATAAAGGATTTGTTCAAATCGATTGCTTGTATGGGTTTGCATGCAACCCCTGCCAGTTCGCATGTACACATGGTGCCATTAAAAAATCATCCACGAGTACTGTTCCTCAGATAGATTTTGATAAATGCATCGGTTGCATGGATTGCGTATACCAATGTCCTGGGTTGGCCATTTTTGGATATAACTTTAAAAAAGATTGGCTATTTCTTCCTATTGAATACGAAGCCAATGAAGGAGCAGAGGTGTTTTTGGTCAACAATGATGGTAAAGTTTTAGGTGAGGGAATCATCGAGAAGATTCTGAAAAAATCAAATAAAACGAACATTGCTCGTGTAAAATCATTGTCGCTTCATGGCGAAGAACTTACCACTGTGCGAGGATTTATTACCAAAGAGAATTTCCCAGAACCTTTAACTACAAAACCAATTTCCGAAGATATTGACTCAGAAACGTATGTTTGTCACTGCGATGATGTTAAATTAGATGAAATATTAGCAGCCATCGGCGACAAAAAATTCCTTTCGGTGGACGAACTTAAGCATACTACTCGTCTGGGAATGGGGCCTTGTAGAGGGAAGAGATGTATTCCACGGGTAAAACAATTGCTTCGTCCATTAGGAATTTCTATCATCGGCGATGCAACCCCTCGTGGACCTTTATCGAGTCAAGTTCAAATGGGCGCTGTGTATCCAAATGGTGAAAATGAACAAATTATCACCAGTTTAAGTGGTAAAACTACTAAGCGAATTGATGTTCCAGTGCTAATTGCCGGTGGAGGTATTGCTGGAAGTGCTTTGCTTCGATATTTTGCGGAAGCTGGCGTTAAGGCGGTCTTGGTTAATCAAAATCGTGGTGCTTCGTGGCGTAATATCGCAGGCGGACGTCCTGCTTTTTCTGTTCCAGAAATCTCTGAAATTGCTCGCGAAAACCTAGAACTGTTCAAAGAGATTCAGAAATCTCATAATATTGATTTTAAACCAACTAGATATGTGAGTTTTGCTCACGACGAAGCTACCTACAAAGCATTAGATGCTTCCAAAGCTTGGTCGGATGCATTTATGGTGGATCCAAAAGATTTCAGAAAAGAGATATCTCCGCTCTTTAATCCAAACTTGAAGACATACAACGCTGCCCTTATTACACACGATTGTTGGCAAGCAACGCCAGGAAAAACAATTGATTTTACTCGAAATATGGGGCTGAAACATGGCGGAACTATTTTGGAAGATTGCGAACTGATCGATGTGGCAAAAGAGGGCGACAAAACCATCGCACTTTTATATACACACGACAAAGAATATGTGGAGTACCGTTGCGATCACTTTGTAAATGCATTGGGATGGAATGCCGAAAAGTTTACCAATAAATTGGGCATCGAAACTGGACTTTATGCGGTAAAACATCAAGCTTTTATTACGAGAAGAATGCCGATGTTGGGTAAAAATGGTGATTCATTAGATATGTTGATTGATCGTAGACATTACAAAGGATTTTCGGCCGTTTACGGGCAGCAACTCCATGATACAGGTCAGATTATTGGATGTGCTTCTCCTGCTTTAGATGCCTTAGAAACGGGTAAAAATCTTAAAACAAATAGCAAAGAGTTCTTGGAAATAGTCTCTGAAGTATTTGTGGATTGGATTCCAGAACTCTCTTCGGTCGGCTTTCAAGCAGTTTGGTCGGGTTATTACACCGAACCTCGCTACGTAGTTGATCCAGAATTGGGATTGATGACCGGACTTCGTGGTCACGGATTTATGCTCGGAATGTATCTGGCCAAATTATATGTGGATAAATACATGGGCAGAGAAGTTCCAGATTATATGGATAGACTAAAATTGAGTGGTGACGGATTAAGTGAAACTGCTTTTAAATAAATCTTTGTTAGACTTAATATCAATTAAAAGCTCCTATTTTAGGAGCTTTTTTTATACCTTTATATCCGCAAATAATTTTAAAAAAAACAAATTGCATTTCTTGATGAGTTTTTAATAATTGATTGCAATTTGGTGTTTTTTCGGGACACAAAGGAGCGAGCGAGCCATCAAAAATAATAGTTTTCAAATACAATTAGCAATTCAGCATGGGCGTTTATCAAGCCTTGGCGAGAGACAGGCTGTCATTATATAGCCCAACTTTATTAGTAGATATTTTCAAAGGAAATAACTATCTGATTTAGTTCGGCGAATGTTTTGTCCCAGAGGGACAAGATGTCGGTAAAAACACTTGTCACGACTGAAAACGACTCCCTTAGGCGTTGCAGTGCGATGCAGTGCGATGCGTTGCGATGCGTTGAGCCTGTCGAAACGAGCCTGTCGAAACGAGTCAGTCGAAACGAGCGCGGTCGAACTGGATGCGATCCTTTTTTAAACACAAATTACAGAATGTTAGGAGGTTACGTGCCTAACGGTGCTCTGTTTTTTTCTGTCAGATATTTGTTTTATACCGACATTACGTCCAGTTCGACTTCGCCGCGGCGAATCACTGCATCGCATACGGGACTTAAAAAGAAATACTGGAGCTTATCCCGCAAAGCGCGATTTGAAGACAAAAGTGACACAAAATAAATCTTCGAAGTAAAACAGTTTTCAAAATTTAAACAAATGAACCGAGTCCTCATAATTATAAAAGGTAAATCTTACTACATGACAAAAATCATACATACCTGATTATCAGCAGTATGTGTTGATAACTTGGTGATAACTTTTCGCCAAAAAAGATTATAATAAACTGATATTCAGTATCTTAGATGAAAAACTACAACATCTAACACTAAGA
>JBBRGJ010000159.1:0-7709 GCA_038240835.1 Bacteroidales bacterium
GAAAATTCGTGGGGTTTATGCTCAAATGCAATAAAATGGAAACAATCATTAAAAAATCAGGTTTACTTTTATTTCTGCTCAATCAAAAACTGAGACGATTATTTCATATGTGGATTTTGCGAAACCATAATACAACAGTTCTGTTAATCCTGCTTGTATGCTTAACCACTTTGTTGATTGGTTTTTGGGGAATGGGATTTTCAATAGGTCGAATTATTCTTTACTCTACCTTGACTATTTTAATTTTGTTCCTAACTTTATTTTTCATCGGCTCCTTGAATGAAGCAAAAAGGTTAAAAAAGAAAGGGTTTTTTAACTACTTCCAATTTATTCGAAGCAACTTGAATGGTATCTCCATATCAGAAATAGGATTCACTCCAACCGACCGAGATAACTTAAACATGGCCCTCAATAACCTCCAGCCCAAAAACAAAATCGATTTCAAGCTAGTGTCCGACAACCGGGCAGCAGCCGATTACAAAAAGCTATTCCGAATTCTTCATTTACTGATTGACGGTGGAATTAAAGATTGCAAAAAGGAGCGCAAAGAAATGCTCTTTAAATTCATCGAATCCACCTTCACATTAAATGGTTCAGATGTTAACCGGGCGAGCTTGAACTCACGGTTTTCAGAGTGGGTAAATGAAAGTAATGTGGAATTTTTTGAAAATTTAGAACCATTCCAAAAAATTCTTTGCCGTTAGAAGGTATTTCTCCCGTAATTTCCCCGTAATTAAAATTACTCTCTTGATTGATAGGCATATGCACCTATATATTTGCTGATAAAATCTTTACGCATCAAGCGTCATTTATCATCAATAAATATATTAGACATGGAAAACACAGCAATTCTTTCAAAAGAGGTCCTCAGCGAACTCAAACAGATTAAAAATCTGCTCTTCGAAAACAAAACAGTTTTAAACGTTGAAGATTTGGCCCAATACACAGGGTTATCGAAGAGTAAGATTTACAAGCTACTCAGCAAAAAACTAATCCCGACCGGATGCAATGCTAACATCCGGCAAAAGTTCTTTTACAAAGAAGACATCGACCAGTGGTTAATGGGTGTGTCGAAAGAAGAAGTGGAAACCGAAGAAGAGTTTAACCAGCTTCTTTCCCGAAACAGGAAATCATAATTGAATCTGCCATGAGTGATATAAAATATGTCCGAGTTGGGACTTCCTATTTTAAAAAAGTAAAAGCACCAACTATTTCAGGTGACTTTAACGAAATCCTTGTGCCTTGGAACATAGAAACCATAAAACAGGATTATGGGAAAACATTTTCGGGGACATTCCAAAGTATGATGGGTTTACTTGTATTCCCAGTCACACCAATTTCCAACAGATTTGTTCCGGTTTTTATATTAAGTACTCACAATTGATCAATAAACATAAAACCGGGTTAATTGAGGCTTCAAAGCTTCTTATAGATCACATATTTGGAAACCAGGTTGAATGCGGCGGGACTTAAATTTAAAAATATTTAATTCTGATTATCAGAATATTACAAACAAATTAATCTAGTTAAGTAACGGATTAGTAACGATACAAATTGTTCCTAATATGTCTCATAATGTCATAGAACTTTCTCTTGTAGTTTGTGATTGCAAATTTACAAAAACTTTATAAAAATAACATTAGAGATAAAACACAAAGTAATCTGTGAATTTTTATTGTAAGAAATAATCTGCAAAATATTTTATTGAATAGTCGCATTTTACGTGAAACTAAAAAAAATAAAACCCAACTTTCTCATAATCTGAACTGTACATAAATCGTCAAATAAATCATACACAACTTGGTAACAACTTGTCAAAGAAGAATTTTTCTTAGCCTCATTTTTGATGAAACAAAATTTAGGAAATATGGAATTGATAACATTAGAAAGCAAAGCATACCACGAACTTGTTGGTAAAATTGAAAAGATTGCAGGGTACATCGCTAAATGTGAAACCTCTGTTTCAATTGAAGAGAAGGAGATCTGGCTGGACAGTAATGAGCTGGCCGAGTTGCTAAAAATAAGCACAAGAACATTTCAACGCCTCCGTAAAGATAACTTAATCAGTTATTCTATCCTACGGGGGAAATGCCTTTACCGGTTTGATGTCGAAGAATCCCTGCGTGAAACGTTAATTCCAAGTGACCCAAAAACACTGGAGGATTTCAGAAAAAAATACATGCTTCAAAGTAAAAACCAATTTTAAAATCCCTTATCATGTTATACATAGACAAAAACACATTCGAAGCATGGATGGAACGGATTCTGGAAAGGATTGAAATGCTGAACAAAAAATTGGGAAAGCTCAACAATACAAAAAACCAAATAGATGGCGATACCCTTCTGGACAATCAGGATTTGTGCCTACTGCTAAAAGTGAGCAATCGCACCCTCCAACGTTACCGGAGTTCAGGAATTCTCCGTTACCGCCGCATCAGGCAAAAAACCTATTATTTGGAATCTGACGTCCATAAGTTTATCAGCCAGGAATTTGTATATAAAAGCAGAAAGTAATTTGTGACCCGAGCTTATTCATTAGTGTAATTGATCGCAATGAGCAACTTCGTTTTCTCAAGCCGTTCGGAAAAAAGTGCCCTGCCAATTTATGATTACCCATTAAAGTCTGTTACTGCATATTCTCGAAACAAAATATTGGGCATACAGATGGCGGTAACTAATGGAAAAATTTCCATTTCTGAATTTGGCCAATGGGCGATATCCGAAAGTTCTTTTAGAAGGTTTAGAATACATTTTAAAGCCCCGAAACCTGCATATTGTTTCAAGGCTTTGGTCTCTTCTGTTGATATTTGCCCGGAGGAGTTTCACTTTATTAAAGCTCATTTTCTTCCAGGTAAATTGAAAGAGTTCCTGTTAATTCTGAGTACAATCCATTAAAATCGGCACTGTAGGCAAACTCATCGTTTAATGGGTATTTGGAAAAAACGGGCTCCAGTTTTGGGAGTATCCTAATGGCATATTCCTTTGCCAGGCTCATATCAATCTTTCCCGAAAACTCATTCCAAATAATATTTACAAGCGTATCGTGTTTTGAAAAATGAAACCCTTTGTAAAGTACTTCGTGCGCTAATTCTTCTGCTTCGTTATGATTGTGCCCGTTTGATATAGATTCGGAATAAGTTTCAGTAGCAAGGTCTCCGCGGCTGTTAATCAAGTTGGCATCTTCGGTTAATTCGGGGTGGCTTTCGTAAAGGAAATGGAGCAGGGAGAGTTTGAACCAGGATAGTTCTTTTTGTGTGTTTTTCATGTCTATAGATTTTTGTATGAATGATTTTGTTTATTAATGGATAAAAAATGGCGTCCGGGTGTGGTTCCCGAACGCCAGCCATAGGATGCAGTGCTGTTTCCCATTGGCAAATCTGTAATTCCGGATTACATGGAATGTGCTTTTGAACGGTTACGTTGTGTGGTTTGCTGCTGTTCTGAAGGTTGCACCTGTTCTTTAGCTAAAGGCTCTTTAACATCCTTGGTTGCTTCATTGGTTTTTCCACCTGAATTGACTGCCACCTGTGTTTCGCTTTTGTTGTCCGGTTTTACATCTGCTCCTTTAGTTTGGGCTTTATCGGATTCCACTTGTAAAAATCGAGTTTGCCTTTTTCGTCGTTTATTTTAATGTAGGCATTAAATTCCTGGCCCTTTTTGTCTTTCATCCCGGTCACATAAATGGTTTCACGCTTTTCCAGTTTTTGCTGCTGTTCTTCGTTCAAATCTTTTCCAAGCAAAGAATCTGGAATCAGGACCGGTTTCTGTTCAGTGGTTTTCTCTTCTTGTTTTTGTTGTTGGTCAAAACGAAAACCGAGGCCACGTTTATCTGCATCAATTTGCAGGTGCGCATTAAACTCATTTCCACTTTTTGCTGTCATTCCTTCCACATAAACAGCTTTACCTTCCGACAATTCTTTCTTTTGCTTTTCATCCAACTGAACCCCTTTAATGGTATCCGGTATTATTATTTTATCGGCACGGGCAGCAACCAATTCATAAGTCAATTTATCAATAGAAAGATAAACCGGTGTCGATTCGCCTTCTTTGTATTGCGGATGAATAATCCGTCCGGCGTTGCCAGTTTTAAGGAGGTTGTTTTTGTCTTCATCGCTTAACCTTACCCCGAAATATGGTTTGTCCAGTTCCGGTTTGTTGCGGACTGCGTAAACAGCAACTTTAAAGTTATCATCGGCATCTTTTCGGAATGCAAGCCGGGCATCGGTGTGAATGGTGATATCGTCCGTTTTTAAAGTGATAGGTACTAATCCCGGAGTTTTTTGATAGTTCAGCATGGCATCCAGATTTTTGGTATTCTTCAAAAAATCTTTGGATACGCCCAGTTTCTCCAACTGTTTCCAGTCGATTTTGCTTTCGTCGATCAGGTTGCCTTTTCCCTGTTTTTCTTCCTTTTTCAAAAACTGTTCGGGCTGTACTTTGTGTTTTTCCAGCATTTCTTTGTTCGAAGGAACTTCCGGATTCTTAAGCATCTTGTCCAATACAACCGCTGTTTTCTCCACCAAATTGGCCGGTACCTTGAAAAACTGGAAATCCGTAGGGTTTTTATACTGCCGCTGGAAATTAGTAAAGAAGTTTTCCAAAGGATTTCCGTTCCTGTCGATTTTTAAAAAACTTTCAGAATTGGCTTGTTTCGGAGCTTCTGTTTTTAACTTGCCGTCTTCCCCAAAACCGTTTACAGCTTTTAGGTTACTCCCGTTTTTTTCTTTGACCAATAATACATTTTGGTCGCTCATTTTTTGTTCCATAATACATTTGTTTTAATGTTAAAAACTTAAATGTATCGGAGTTTTTCCTTAAAATATTGGTTTTCATGGGAAGTGGAAGTGGTTGACTTTAGATGGGCATTATCTGACTGGCTAATTGCAAAATTAACTCTTTCACAAAACGTTGTGTTCATTATTAATCGCATTAATAACACAAACAATTTAACAGCCTTTTACAATCAACTTTGTTTTGCCAGAACTGAACTTCGGAGTTTAAGAAAAGACAAACAAATTAAGTTGATAAACAAGTACATTCCAATAAAAAATGTTTTACAAAAAAGCACTGGAACTTGCAGATACACAACTGAAACTGGTGGAAATAAAAATACGAATCTCTTTTAGAAATCAAACAGAAGAAAGAGCCACCTAATAAAACTAAATTGAAAATTAAATGGACTGGATCCATTTATGAATTGGAAGAACTTGGTTATGCAATTCTTGAAGCTAAAAGCGTTAACAACGGAGAAGTAGATATTAATCAATTGATGGAGTTTTTATGTAGTGCATTCGATTTTAAATTTGAAATGAGAAAGTTCTACCATGCTTACACAACTTTTAGAAAACGTGCCGAGGACAGAACGATTTACCTTGACAAATTGAAAGAAAAGCTAATGGATAAAATGGAAAGGGATGATAATAGGAACCTGAAAAGACGATAAATCATTCCCACATAGTATTAACCCAACTTAACCTGCTCCATATATTTTGAAAACAATAATATTTTTTTTTCATCCTTTTTATTAAAAAGAAAAGGCCTAACATCTTGTGCCATTTCATTCATATCCAATTGGGCACATTTCTGGATAATTTTCTGTCTGAGCATTTCCGGGGAATCGATTCCAAGCTTTGCAAACAAGTACTCATAATTGGGAGTTTGTCCTTGGCTCAAGAGAAAAACAATGTCGAAGAAATCCCTCCCTTTGTTTCTTTTGCGGTTTACAACAGCATAAAATTTTTGGGCAAGCAATATGTCTTTGGGTGTTGCATTTATCTGGGTAAAAACATCGAACTTATTTAATAAAGGCTGTTCGGGTTTATAGTTAAAGCCATGCGCTTCGGTATCAAGCCCTAATAATGAACCGCTCATAATCATGCAATGATTCAGGGTAATATGGTTTTAATTCTTTTAAGTTAAGCATTGATTATTTGAATTAACATTTGTATTCTTTTATTTAATATTTTTGAGTCAAATACCCTTTGGTAAGTCCTTAGTTTATCAAAATTGATAATCTCTTTTGCCACTATCTCATTAAACCTCATTCCTTCAATTTCATCGAAGTTATTTAGCTTATTAATGTAAAAATAATCAAGGATTACCTTTTCCGGTTCAGCAATTTTAATGGTAAAGTCTTTCTCATTCAGCAATTTATATCCAAAATACAAGTCCGATTTTATGTGTTTATAATTAAAATTTCCAATAGGCGAGGAATAGTTTGCTGTATTTTTTGTAGAAGCTGAAGTGGTCGTAAAAACTCCTTCGGGTATTAAGTTGTAGTAGGCTAATGCACTCTCAAATGAAATGTATGAAGGGGAATAAATTTTGTTGGCTGCAAAATACAAGAATTGTTCTCCACGGTTTCTTTCGGCAAAACAGTAATACCCTCTTTTTATTTTCAAGAGGTATCCTTTTTGTTGCCACTCTACCAACCTTCGGCTATCAAAACTGTGAAACTGCTTTTGAATATCCTTAATGGAAAAAACGGGAAAGATTTTTAATGCTTTTTCAAACTCTAAATAGTTCATCTGTCTTAAAAATTTGTTAAAAATAACAATTATCTAATACAATTGCAATTAAATTACTTTATCAAATGTGCCAACCCCGGGTCATTTTTAATCCTCTCCATTTCATCAGCAACAATTTGTTTAGTTTCATCTTTTATACGGAGGTAATTATCTTCAATTTGTCCTTTCATCTGGTTGTTGCCAAACTCGTCAGTAAAATTTGTAATTACCGGTATCTCTTTATAAGTTTTGGTTTCTTTGGCCACTTTTTCATTATCAACCACAATCTCCGCATGAAAGATTTTTTGCTCAATCCGTTCGTCAAAATTATCGGAGACTGCGCCAACAAATGTTCCCTGGGTGAGGTTGCTGATTTTTGAACCGGGAATCAGTAAATCCATTTGGGTGTTAATAGAAGTCGATTTATCCTGCCTGTTTATTGTCATGGACTGCCGTTTTTGCAATACTTTCCCAAAACGTTCAGAAAGCGTTTTAGCTGTTTCGCCAACTACCTGACCGCTAAAAATATTGCCAACGGTATTCATTACCACTTTGGCTTCTTTGTCGCCATAATCACGGTTTAGTTGCGAAAAATCCTGAAATCCCAAACAAACGGCAACTTTGTTGCTCCGTGCCGTGGCAATCAGGTTATCCAATCCGCGGAAGTAAATTGTTGGGAGTTCATCGATAATAACCGAACTTTTCAATTGACCTTTTTTATTTATCAGTTTTACAATTCTGGAATTGTAAAGTCCCAAGGCAGCGGAATAAATATTTTGTCGGTCGGGATTATTGCCGACGCAAAGGATTTTCGGTTCTTTTGGATTATTAATATCCAAGGTAAAATCGTTGCCCGACATTACCCAATATAACTGGGGGGAAATCATCCTTGAAAGTGGGATTTTGGCACTGGCAATCTGTCCCTGTAACTGGTCTTGTGCCCCACCTTCCCAAGCATCCATAAATGGGGAGAGGTAGTTTTCCAGTTCAGGATAAGATGTAAGGATGGTGAAAATGTCGGCGTACTTTTTATTTAAAAATTCAATGGCATGTGGGAAAGTCCAGTATGTGCCACCTTTATAAATCTTCAGGTACCAGATTATTGCTGCCAAAAGTATAATTGGCGATTCAACAAAAAAATCGCCTTGCTTTTGAATCCAGGTTTTGTTCAGGTTCAACATAATGGTATATGCCGATTCGTAA
>JBBRGJ010000160.1:0-7622 GCA_038240835.1 Bacteroidales bacterium
CTTTTGTTTTTTAGTCATTACAAAGTTAAGCAAGTTGTCATTCTGACCAAATTTTACGCCCATATTCTTTGTTCCGCTTCGCTCCACAAAGAATATGGGCGTAAAATAATCAACAACTATAACGTAGTGAAACTATACACATAAGAACTTAGTTGAGCATTATGACAATGAACTCAGAAAATTCTTATTGACATATTCACAATCAGCCGAAATCTTACTTTCGATTTACGAAGTGGAACACGATTTCGCAAAAAATCAAAAGTTGCTTCCTAAAAGCTTAACCGTAGAGGAAAAGGAAACTATCATCTCAAATTATTTAGATTCCAGCGAAGTAAATTATAATTATATTGGACTAATTCAAAATGCAAAAAATAGGAATGATTTCAAAATTTCCGACAAAACAAGACTAAAAGCAAAACGTTTACACAGAAGTGAAACGGAAAAGTTTTTTGCTGATAAAGGTGGAAAGAAATATGGCGTTTCAATTAGTTTTCCTGAAAATGCAACCAAAATAAAAGACGGTTATGTTGACGAAAATCTTATAGCTCATTATTCGTTTAGTTTAGATTTCATCAAACAAAATAATGACCCATATTTGCTGTTCAGAAATTTTAAAGTCTTATTTGAATATATTGACATTTACAACAGAATAAATCTACTAAGGAAGAACAGCCAAATGAGCGTTTTTGAAAGAATAATGGGCGTTCACTCTCAGAATGAATATAGAGGTGGAACTGCATTTTCTCTTTCTGAAATGACATCTTATGCCCAAATATTTGGTTACAATAAAGTGCTTACCGAATTAAATATTTCATTAGAAAATATTTTACACTTCGTATTTACTTCCGCATTTCAAGAAAAATATAATTTTGCAAGTAATGCCCGTTTTTCAATACCAACAGCTACAAATTCCAATTTTGAAAAAGTAATATTATTAGCCCCCCAATTTGAATCTATTTTAAAGCAATTTAAACTCTATGTTGAAGATAAAGCGATTGACTTTGAACTTTTACAAATTTCGTCTGCACCATCAACTATAAAAGACATTCCAAGCCTAAACAAAAACAAATACATTTATTTCAATGAAGGCAACAAAGAAATGCTTGGTTGTTCAAATTTATTTTTCTCTGACCAAACTCTTTTAGCTTATGTTGAACCATTCAAGGACAAACAGTATCACACATTCTTTGAATTACTTGAAAACGAAGAAATAGTGAAATTCAGTAATTACGAAGAACATCAAAAACCGCAATTGCAATATCTGATAGACAAAGGATTTATTTTGATAGACAGTAATGATATTATCCAAATCACAAACGTTGAAAGACTTCTGATTTTTAAAGACTTACATGAAAATGAATTTGCTTCATACCATCGTTATCCATTAGACATGCAAACAGAAGTTCAAAAAATGGTAAATGAAAATATTGTCTTTTTTGATAGTTCATTATTTTCAAAATCTGAACAATCGTACTTCAATTATTTCTTGAACAAAAGCGAATTTACAAATGGCTTAGATTTAAGAAACAGTTATTTACATGGGACACAAGCTAACCCTGACGAAATACAAAAACACGAATACTCATACTTTACTTATTTAAAATTATTATTTTTGACAATGCTAAAAATAGAGGATGACTTATTTATTTCAAAAGCAACAAGTAACAAGACCTAAATGGGCGAAGTGCTCATAGAAACTACAAAAAAAATGTCGGTTAAGTGATTAAATGATCCCGAAAGCTTTCGGGATTGTACTGCGTATCAAGGTTTGTGATGGCAGACAGTTTAGTGCTTCGATTCCGATAGCTATCGGAACGCCAACTTCTTGTAGGTGCAAACCCTTAAAATTCACAAAAAACAACATCCCAATCCCAAATTTCTCATTTCAAAAAAACGTAGTTTTCAACAAATTTCACCCAAACAGATATTGTATTCCTATTTTTTATACATTTGACAACTAGAAAATGTACTCAAACCGTTAACTGATTGGAAGCTTATAATATAGAAATTGGGTTGCTCTTGGTTTTGGCGAACTTAGTTTAAATTTAAAAAGACTGACAAACAAGAAATTCAAATCATTATAATCTCAAAAATCAAATAAATCAAAGTCCAGACAACAATAGTATGAAAGAAAACCATTCTGATTTTATTTTATTTAAAACCGAAGACGAGAAAATTTCGGTTGATGTTCGCTTAGACGAAGAAACGGTATGGCTGTCGCAAGAGCAAATGGCTGAGCTGTTTGGAAAAGGGAGAAGTACCATAGCCGAACATATTGGAAATGTATTTGATGAAGGCGAATTGGAACAAAATCGAACTTGTCGGAAATTCCGACAAGTTCGACAAGAGGGTAACAGAGAAGTGGAGCGTGAGCTTGATTACTATAATCTTGATGTAATTATTTCTGTTGGGTATAGGGTTAAATCTCAACGTGGAACCCAGTTTCGTATTTGGGCAACCAAACGATTGAACGAGTATATCCGCAAAGGGTTTACGATGGATGATGAACGCCTTAAAAATCTCGGTGGTGGTGGCTATTGGAAAGAACTGTTGCAACGCATTCGTGATATTCGTGCATCCGAAAAAGTATTTTATCGCCAAGTACTCGATATTTATTCAACCAGCATTGATTACGATCCCAAAGCAGAGGTTTCCACGGAATTTTTCAAAAAAGTGCAGAACAAAATTCATTATGCAGTACATGGTCAAACGGCAGCCGAAGTTGTTTTTAACCGTGCCGATTCCGAAAAGGAATATATGGGATTGATTACTTTTCCTGGCAATCGTCCATACCTGAAAGATGTTGTGGTTGCTAAAAATTATTTGAATGAAAAAGAACTTCGAGCACTCGGACAAATAGTATCGGGATATTTAGATTTTGCAGAGCGTCAAGCCGAAAGAGAACAAACTATGACGATGAAAGATTGGGCTGAACATTTGGACAAAATTTTGATCATGAGTGGCGAAAAGCTATTGATGAGTGGAGGCTCTATCAGTCACGATGTTGCAATTCAAAAGGCGACCACAGAATATAAGAAGTATCAACAAAAAACTTTAAGCGAAGTAGAAAAAAATTATTTAGAAAGTTTGAAAGTTTTAGAAATTAAAGCCAAAAAAAAGTAAAATAAAGCCAAAGCCAGCCCAAGAAATCGCCTTTCATAACAGTTTTAGGATATTCCCCTAAACTTTCACTCAAACAACTATTGTATTCCAATTTTTTATACATTTGATAACTAGAAAATGTACTCAAGCCGATTAAAGTTAGTTTTGTTAAGATTTTGTTTTGCAACCGTTTATACGAAAACCATATTAATCGGTGAATTAGGGAAAGTGTATTTTTATAAAAACGATACGAAATGACAAAAGAAACTGCAATAAAACTTTTTGAATCAAAACAGGTAAGAGTTGATTGGAATAATGACGTTGAAAAATGGTATTTTTCAGTGATTGATATAATTGAAATATTAACTGGGAGCAACAATCCAAGAAGATATTGGAGTGATTTAAAAATTAAATTAAAGAATGAAGGAAGTCAACTGTACGAAAAAATCGTACAGTTGAAAATGAAAGCATCTGATGGAAAAATGAGAGATACAGATGTTGCGGATACAGAGCAGTTATTTAGATTAATCCAATCAAATTATCGTTAAAAAAAAATCGAAAAACATGAATCCGATTTTGTAAAATTTGAGGCTTTGGAAAGTTTTGATTTATTTAGAATCATGGAGCGCTTTGTTGAGTATGTAGCTGACAAAAAAAAACTTAAAACAGAATTGGAAAAAAGAGTAGAATGTCAATTAGATAATGGAAAAGCCAGTGCACAATAAAAACTGCCAATTCCCACAAACTTTCACCCAAAACAACTATTGTATTCCAATTTTTTATACATTTGATAACTAGAAAATATACTCAAGCCGAATGAAGTTAGTTTTGTTAAGATTGTGTTTTGCAACCGTTTATACGAAAACAATATTAATCGGTGAATTAGGAAAGTGTATTTTTATAAAAACGATACGAAATGACAAAAGAAAATGCATTAAAAATATTTAACGAAAAGCAAATTCGCACTCAATGGGATGACGAAGAAGAAAAGTGGTATTTTTCAATTGTTGATGTAGTTGTCTTTTTAACTGAAAGTATTGACTCATTTGCATATTGGAGAAAATTAAAACAACGACTAAAAGCTGAAGGAAATGAAACCGTGACAAATTGTCACGCTTTGAAAATGATTGCAGCTGATGGTAAAATGAGAAATACAGATGTTGCTGATACTGAGCAGTTATTTAGATTAATTCAATCAATTCCTTCTCCAAAAGCAGAACCATTTAAAATATGGTTGGCAAAAGTGGGTTATGAGAGAATAGAGGAGACTGAAGACCCAGAAATTGCTTTTGATAGAGCAATAGAAACATATTTAAAAATGGGCTATTCTGCAAATTGGATTAATCAACGTTTAAAAAGCATTGAAGTTCGAAAAGAACTCACGGATGAGTGCTTGCCTGCCGGACAGGCAGGGGAAAATAGAGGCGTTCAAAAAGGACAAGAGTTTGCAATTTTAACGGATGAAATAACAAAAGCTTGGGCTGGCATGACCACAAAGCAGTATAAAAATCTTAAGGACTTAAAAAAAGAGAATCTGCGAGATAATATGACAAATTTAGAATTAGTTTTGAATATGTTAGCAGAAGCATCAACGACAGAAATTTCAAAAGATAAACAACCAAAAACATTTAATGAAAATAAAATAGTTGCTCAAAAAGGTGGAAAAGTAGCAAAAGCAGCTAAGCTACAACTAGAAAAAACGACAGGAAAGAAAGTTGTATCAAAATTAAATGCAAAACAGCTTGAAATTAAAAAAATAAGAACTAAATGACAAACAGAATGATTGATATAAATGAATTTACTATAAAAAAGTTTGTGGAATTATTACGTCCAGAAAGTCTTGAAATTCGAGAAAAATTAGATCTTGGATATTCTTATGACGGAAAAGTTGTAATTCTATTTGAAATTTTACCTGAATGGGACGACCCAAAAAAGAAACAACAAATTGAATTTGCGAAAATCCGCTATTACAAATCAAGAGATGAATGGAATTTATATTGGATGAGAGCAAGTGGAAAATGGGAGATTTATGAACCATTTCCAGAATCCTCTAAATTGAAAAAATTATTAGAAGTTATAAAAGAAGATAAACACAACTGCTTTTTTGGATAATCCTAAACAAATTATTGTTTTTTGAAAAATCGAAAAACATGAATCCGATTTTGTAAAATTTGAGGTTTTGGAAAGTTTTGATTCATTTTTAACTAATGCACTCACTCCCAAAATAAACGACAGCGAAATATTTATGAAAGGAAAAGTCTACTCCTATTACTACGAAGAAAATGATTAATGTTTTATGCTTATTTATTTTAGTTCATTATAAAAACAACAACAATTTAGATTAAACAAAAGTAAAATGAAAAAAATAATAATCATCATGCTTGTATTTATTTCGGGAAGTATTTTGACCTGTTTTTCGCAAGAAAATAAACCACTTCTAGATCTCTCAGAGTCTAAAACCGATACTCTTCGTCTAATTTTTTCATCAGATTCTTTTAGTCTCGAAGAAGAGTACATAGGAGACTGGGGAGGATATTTGTTTAAACTTGTTTTCACAAAAATGGAGAATTCGATTAGGGTTGAATGGGAGCATTCTGACCAATTGAAAAATGGAAAGGAGTTAGATCTGTTATTGCCAATAGCTGAACTTAATAGTTTGGAAAGTATTTTTGTTGATTGTTCTCATAAATTAAAAGATTCAAAAAAAATGAGTACAGAACATATATTGTATACTTTTAAAAACAAAAACTATACGTATATCATCGACGACCATTTTACAATGGAGTGTCATGATGATTTTAAAGCATGGAAAAACAGAGCTTTAACTCCAAAGAAAAAAAGATAGAATTACGAACAGTTAAATATATATCCTAAATTTTCAAAATTTTAGATTTTTTAAGTGTAGACGAAAAAGAGTATCAACTGTCTGTAGAGGCGGAGTTTCTATAGATTTAGAGTTTGTGTATTTTGTCTAATAATATCATCTTTCGATTAATAAAGTTGCGTGAGGGATTGGAGTGGAAAGCCCGGAGCGGAGCGAGGACTTGCAGCGGAAAGTCCGACCTCGCTCTCGTGCAATTTGGCGAGGGCACGCCCCAATGAATTAAATGATTCGCTTTTGCTATTTCTTGCACGGTTGCCCATAAAGCGCTACCTTTGCACCCAAAATAAAAAATATTTATGATTTCAATTGATGCGCTGGCTGTTGAGTTTGGCAATACTACCCTGTTTAAAGATGTTTCGTTTGCTATAAATCCCAAAGATAGAATTGCGTTGATGGGCAAAAATGGGGCTGGAAAATCTACCTTATTAAAGATTATTGCTGGTGTGAAATCGGCTTCTAGAGGCAAAGTTTCTTCGCCAAAAGACACGATAATTTCTTATTTGCCTCAACATTTGATGACCGACGATAAACGAACTGTGTTTGAAGAGGCATCGCAAGCTTTTGCGGATGTGAAAAATATGGAGTTGGAGATGGAAGATTTGAACAATCAACTATCATCACGTACCGATTACGAATCGGAAGAATATTACGATATTATTGAGCGTGTTTCTACGCTTAGTGAGAAATTTTACAGTACCGAAGAGGTTAATTACGATGCCGATGTTGAAAAGATTCTTCTTGGATTGGGGTTTCTTCGTGAGGATTTTTCTCGACCTACTTCGGAGTTCAGCGGTGGTTGGCGTATGCGTATTGAATTGGCGAAAATTCTGTTGCAAAAACCCGATTTAATCCTATTGGATGAGCCAACCAATCACATGGATATTGAGTCGATTCAGTGGTTGGAAGATTTTTTGATTAACAACGCCAAAGCGGTCATGGTGATTTCGCACGACAAGGCCTTTATCGACAATATAACCACCAGAACCATTGAAATAACGATGGGAAGAATTTACGACTACAAAGTAAATTATTCTCATTACCTTGAATTAAGGCGCGAACGCAGAGAACAGCAACAAAAACAATACGATGAACAACAGAAATTTATAGCCGATAACACCGATTTTATAGAACGATTTAAGGGAACCTACTCCAAGACAAATCAGGTGCAATCGCGGGTGAAAATGTTGGAGAAACTACCTGTGATAGAAGTGGATGAAGTAGATAACTCTGCACTTCGGTTGAAATTTCCACCATCGCCACGTTCTGGAAATTTTCCATTGATAGTGGATGATTTGGGAAAAAGTTATGGCGATCATGTGGTGTTTTCGGGCGTAACATTAGCCCTCGAACGTGGCGAAAGAGTCGCCTTTGTGGGTAAAAATGGAGAAGGGAAATCTACGTTGGTGAAAGCTATTATGAGCGAAATTGATCACACGGGAACGCTTACGCTTGGTCATAATGCGATGATTGGCTATTTTGCTCAAAATCAAGCTTCGATGCTGGACGAAGAAGCGACGGTTTTTCAGACCATCGACGATGTAGCAAAGGGAGATATTCGGACTAAAATTAGAGATATTTTGGGTGCATTTATGTTTGGTGGCGACGATTGGAATAAAAAAGTGAAAGTGCTTTCGGG